>DKBH01000063.1 GCA_002451165.1 Nitrospiraceae bacterium UBA6905 | reverse complement strand
CTCAATCCCCTGCGGTAAGAAATATAGCTGTGATACCCTGCAGAGGAGGATCGAAGCGTATCCCGGGAAAGAACATCAGGCTCTTTCAGGGTAAGCCGCTCGTTGCATATGCGATCGAGGCTGCTCTCAGAAGTTCTCTCTTTAATCGAGTCATCGTGTCTACCGATTCCGAAGAGATTGCGGAGATAGCCCATAGATTTGGAGCAGAGTCCCCGTTTATGAGAGAAGCTCGTCTAGCTGATGACTTTTCCCCCGTGTCGGCCGCAACGGTCGATGCCCTGCAGAGGGTTGACCCCGCTGGCGAGCTCTATGATCATGTCGCTCAGCTGATGGCAAACTGTCCCCTGCGCGATGCCGACGACATACGCGCAAGCTATGAGCAGTTTACCTCGAGCGGTGCACGTGCGCAAATATCGGTAACAGAATACGGATGGCTGAATCCCTGGTGGGCAATGACCAGCGATGACAACCACGTCCTAACCCCCGTGTTCAAGGAGCGTATGAGCGCCCGAAGCCAGGACCTCCCTCGCCTGTATTGTCCAACGGGGGCTATCTGGTGGGCAACATCTGCTGCTCTGCGTGAATGCGGGACATTCTATGCTCCTGGATATACCGGATGGGTGATGCCGTGGGATCGCGCCGTAGATATTGATACCGAAGACGACTGGAAAATGGCCGAGGTCCTTTCCGTAAACAACAATGGGGCACGGTGACGCGAATCGCTCTCTATACGACGGTCTACCCGGCCGCGAAACGATTTTTCCCGGACTGGGTCTCATCGGTGCGCAGCCAGCGTAAGAGCGGTTTCGATGTGTGGATCGGTGCCGATAGCATGGAGGTGGATCCACAGCTAGTGGTCGGGGCTGAAGCGGTACATGTCGTTGCCGCCACAGCCGAAGATACACCGGCTTCGCTGCGGTGCCGGGCCATGATCATGATGGCTGATCTGTATGATGCGATCGTTCTTTCGGACAGCGACGACATCCTGGAGCCTGAGCGCATTGAGTCGGCGCTGAGTGGCCTCGAAGATGCCGACGTCCATGGTTGTGCATTGGGGCTAATCGATGAGGCAGGGCAAGACCTCGGTGCCTATTTCGGACTGGTTGCAGGCGAGGACCCTGATAGTGTACTCCCGCGCAATAATTTTCTGGGGTTCTCGAATACCGCATGGCGGGCTGACGCTCTTCGACGGTGTTTGCCGGTGCCGAACGATAGCATAGTGCTGGACTGGTTGCTTGCTACACGAGCATGGGGCCATGCAGCACGGATAACGTTCGACAGGACAGTCAGGATGCGCTACCGTCAATACGGAGAGAATACGGCCAGAGTGATACCACCTTTTACGAACGAGCAGATCATACGTGCAACGGAACTTGTTGCAGCTCACTATCGGACGTCTGTCGTCGATGCGCTATCTTATCCTGAGCAGCGCCGTCATGTTTTGCAGGAGGCTGCCGCGAGGGTGGAGCGATTCAGAGCCGCGATCGAAGGTACTCCGGTTGTTCTTGATACATACCGGGATTTCCTCAACCAATTGCCACCGCATCGTCTCTGGTGGCTGAGTGTCGCGCATCCCGCACTGGAGCATATATGGAACAATTAGATTTGAACGGGCGTCTGATTGGCCCCGGCTGCCCTCCCTATGTCATTGCAGAGATCGGGGCCAATTATAACGGAGACATGGATCTGTGCAGGCGCATGATCGACGCGGCACGCGACTGCGGTGCACATGCAGTGAAGTTCCAGTCCTGGTCAAAAACATCCCTGATCTGCAGGGCTGAATACGCCCGGAATACCAGCTATGCTGATAAGAAGCGGCATTTTGGGTCGCTGGAAGAAATGGTGGAGCGATATCAATTGACTCCAGAGCAGCACAAAGAGATTGCCTCCTACTGCAGGAGCAGGAACATCGAGTTTCTGTCTTCGCCATTTTCTCCGAGTGAGGTCGATCTGTTGGAGTCGCTCCATGTGCCTTGCTTCAAGATCGCATCGATGGACATTAATCATCTCAAGTTGCTCGAATATGCCGGGAGCAAGCGCAAGCCTATCATCCTCTCCACCGGAATGGCAACAATGGCTGAGATTGAACGTGCACTATCCGCGTTGCGCGCGGCCGGGTCCGGGCCGATTGCGCTGCTGCATTGCATATCGATATATCCTCCCCATGCCGAGGATATCCACTTGAGAAACATACCGATGCTGCAACAGGCGTTCGATGTGCCCGTCGGATTCAGTGACCATACGCTCGGGACTGCCATACCTCTGGCTGCTATTGCACTAGGGGCTTGTATCATTGAAAAACATTTCACTCTGGACAAGGAGATGGACGGCTGGGACCACTGGATCTCGGCTGACCCATCGGAGTTGCAGGTGCTCTCGGAGCAAACGAAAATTGTCTATGAATCACTCGGATCATTCGTCCGAACCGTGTCTCCGGCCGAAATGGAGAAGCGCTTGAAGTTCCGCAGGCGGGTCGTGCTTAAGCGAGCTATGAAGAAAGGAGAATTGATCGCTGAGTCAGATCTCGATTTCAAGCGTCCCGGCAACGGAATTCACCCAGATGAGGCGATGTATATCGTCGGCCGCAAATTGACAAAAGATTATGTCATGGATCAAGAGCTTGAGTGGGGAGATCTGGTATGAACCACCCGATTAAAGCGATTGGCATCGGTGCTGGAGGCCATACAAAGGTTGTGCTCGATATCCTGTTGCAACAAAATAATTGCTCGATCGTAGGATTGCTTGACACCGATACTACTCTCTGGGACACGACGGTGCTTGGGATACCGGTCCTAGGCGGTGACGAAAAGCTTGACAGGCTCATAGCCCAGTCAGGAATTTCTGCTTTCTTTCTAGGTCTGGGAGCCGTCAAATCACTAGCTCACCGGAAAAAACTGTATGAGAACGCTGTCAGTCGAGGGCTTGCTCCTCTTGAGGTCGTACACGCATCAGCGCATATTTCGTCCCATGCTTTGCTCGGTAAAGGTGCGACCGTCATGGTCGCCGCAATAGTCAATACCGCCTGCAGGATCGGCGAAAATGTCATCATTAATACAGGCGCGATCGTGGAGCACGACTGTATTATAGGAAATCATGTGCACATTTCGACCGGCGCCCACCTGGCCGGAAGTGTCGCGGTCGGGGACGAATCAATGATCGGGATTGGGTCTGTAATACGCCAGGGAATCCGGATCGGAAAGCGATCCCTAGTCGGCGCAGGGGCTGTAGTTGTAAAGGATGTTCCCGATGATTGCATGGTAGCAGGAAATCCGGCGAAAAAATTGACAGGATGCGGAATATGACGGAGCAGACGGCAGTGCGATTGAAACAGGTCATTGTTCACCCGGAAATGCCGATCTCCGAATGCATCGCCATACTCGACCGTTCGGGTCTGGGAGTGTTAGCAGTATGCGATGAGCGCGCCATGCTGCTAGGGGTTGTCACGGACGGCGATATCCGCAGGGCGATTATGAGGAAAATATCGCTGACTGAGCCATGTCTAACGATTGCCGGTAACCACCCCCTGACCGCCAAAGAGGGCATTTCCGCTCTCGACGCGCTCCACTTGATGGACCATGGCAAATCGTTCCTGGTGCACCAACTCCCAATTCTTGACAACGAGGGGCGGTTGGTTGATCTGTTGCTCCGCTCCGACATGCAGCGTATCGATGCACCGGGTGTGCGGGCTGTTGTTATGGCAGGGGGCTTCGGTACGCGACTTCGGCCCCTTACGGAAGACACGCCTAAACCCATGCTGCCTCTGGGAGATCGCCCGGTGATGGAACATCTCATCGGACAATTGAGGGAAGCCGGCATTTCCCATGTAAAGGTGACTACGCACTACCTCCCGGATAAAATTCGCTCTCATTTTGGTAACGGCACCGATTTCGGTGTCGCCGTAGACTATATCGAGGAAAACGCCCCCTTAGGTACCGCTGGTTCCCTGGCGCTTGTTGAGGCTGGCGATGAACCTCTCCTGGTCATTAACGGAGATATCCTGACCAAAGTTGATTTTCGTTCGATGGTTGCCTTTCATCGCGAACATGGGTCCGACCTGACCGTGGGGGTGCGGCAGTATGAGCTTAAAGTACCCTATGGCGTTCTTGATTGTGATGATATAGTAGTTACTGCAATCCGGGAAAAGCCGACTATCAGGCTTTTTGTAAACGCGGGGATTTATCTGCTGGAACCTCATGTGCACGCCGGTATTCCCAAAGATAAGCGTTATGATATGACTGAGTTGATGGAATCTCTTATTACAGCAGGAAAAAGGGTGGTCAGCTTTCCCATAATTGAATACTGGATGGATATCGGCCAGATCAGTGATTACGAAAAGGCTAAAACTGATCTGCAAAACGGGGAACTGGATAGATAATGAGTGTGCTGCGAGTCCTTATCCAGAAAAGCACGAATGTTCTGTCATACCTGTACTCGCGACTCAGGGGCGACTATCGTTTTTCTTGCTCCGACCTGCGTCTGCATCTCAATGAACGTTACGACATGACAAGGACGCCGATACAGGTCAAATCCCGTGAGGAAAACGGGCTTGCTCTGCTCGAAATCGGGGAACGCACAATCTTTTGGCCGTCTGAAATATCATCAGCCGATTTGAGCTGGCTCTTCTCCGAGGTCTTTGCACCGTGGGCTGAGAACCCCTCTTCATATGACCATCCCGCTTTTAATCTTCGGGATACTGAATGGATCATTGATGCCGGCGCCTGCGAAGGCTTTTTCTCCCTGTTCGCGCTGGAGCGGGGAGCGCGACGGGTTATCGCCGTGGAGCCGCTCAAACCATTATGGCCTGCGTTGCGAAAGACCTTTGTCGGGCAGGCCAGTATGGGATGTTTTGAGCTATTTGAAGGAGCATTGGGGCGTGAAACCGGTATGACAACGCTCTCTCTTGATCCCCTTCGCGCCTGCGAAGCGGTTGTTGCCTCTTCAGACAAGGGATATCACGTGCCCTTGACCACGCTTGATGCATTGAGAGGGCGTTATTGTCTTGGAACAGGCGGGATGATCAAAATGGATATTGAGGGCGCCGAAATGGATGCCTTGTTGGGCGGTACACGGCTTTTGCGGGAACTCAGGCCGAAGCTTGCTATTGCGGTATACCATGGTTACGAAAATGCCCGGCTGTGCGCTCAAATAATCAAAAAAGCAAACCCATCTTATAAAATCGAATTCAGGGGAATGTACGGATGGTTTCACCCACCGCGGCCCTATATGCTGTTTGCATGGTAAAAGGATTATTGATCCGTGAATTTTGAAAGAGTCAGGGCGATATTCGAAAGCAATGCCAGTAGCAGGGAGTATCGCCGAACAATTAAAACGATTGGCCAGGAGATTTGTCGATCAACGGTGCCGAGACAGGACGGGCGTCGTCTGAAGATCCTCTACCGACCGAGCTTCAGTATCTATCCGCCTTGCTATGCCCATGACGTGATCTTTTCGACGGCGTTAAGAATCCGTGGTGCAGAGATCATGCCAATATATTGTGACAGGGTACAGCATACCGAATGCAATTTCTTTGGCGGTGTGTGGGGAGGAGGAAGTAAATTCCCTCAAAACTGTCTGCGCTGCAGCATGACCTCGCGGAAAATGTGGGAAAATATGGGCCTGAGTCCTCTGGCCTTTTCCTCATATATCGACAGCGACGAGGCCCGACAGATCGAGGAGGAGGTTGCCGCTCTCCGAGACGAAGCGTGGATGTCATATTCCTCAGATGGCCTTTCTTTCGGCCATTGGGCCAAAGATATACTTGTTAATAATTACGTCGTCGGCGATTACCGCCTTGTCGAAGGACATGAGCGACTAGGACGGGGTCATTTGCGAAATCTATTGATCGTCCGTGCGGCTTACCATAACATCCTCAACGAAGTCAAACCTGACCGAGTAGTCGCGAACGACAGCTATTATGGCATGTGGGCAATCTTGCAGAAATTGTGTGAGCGGCGGGGAATACCCTTCTACTCACACTGGAGCGGTACACGGCCAGGTGCATGGTGTTACGCCTATAATGACGCATCAATGAATATGAACTACAGCAGGGCGTGGCCCGCGTTCTCGGTAATTCCCCTTTCAGATGCACGGAGAAAAACGGTTGATGAATGGCTGATTGGACGATTCTCCGGTAAGGACATGATTCTCGATACGGCATCATTGGCACCGCATTGCAATGAGGAAGCAGATCTGTCGAAGATCAAGTATGACAAACCCACAGCCCTTCTTGCGGCAAATGTAATATGGGACCTGGCCGCGCTTAACAAGCAGGTCGTGTTCAGCGATATGATCGAATGGATTGCCGAGACAATAGCCTGGTTCGGCTCTCATCCAGAATATCAATTGATCGTCAAGCCTCACCCGGCGGAACAGAACCCCTCCATTCCCGAAACCGAGGAACGGGTTACTACCACCCTCCGGCAGCGAGGTGTGGTGATACCTGACAACGTTGCTTTGCTGACCCCCAAATCAGCAATCACCGTTTATCAATTGTTGCCGTTGATCAAGGTAGGTCTTATACATACGACGACCGTTGGTTTTGAGATGTCGGCCAGAGGGATACCAGTGATTACCTCTGCCCGGTCACCCTATCGCGGGTTTGGGTTCACGCTTGACCCGTCGAAAAGGGATGACTATTTTATAATGCTTGATAGAACGCTTCGGGGTGACGTTTTGCTGGAGCAGATGAGCCAGATCGATCTGGCTTACAAATTCATACTCTTCCAGCAGTTTCACTACTACACGAAGATAGATATCATGGATTATAAATGGGGGGAGACCCCACGCATCAAGGTGAAATCGCTAGACGACATTCTGCCTGGCAAAAAAATCCATCTTGATTATATCGTGGACTCTGTCATGGCAGGGCTTCCCATCGTATCCGAGGACAGATGGCCAGCCCAAAGCTGATTCTTTTCCGCAACCATCTTATGATAAACAGTGTTAGGTCGATATCGAAAGAAAGTGGTGCTTTATGAAAAAAGCTCTCATTTGCGGTATCTCCGGTCAAGACGGTGCCTATCTTTCACAGTTCTTGCTCGCGAAAGGATATGAAGTCTACGGCACTTCACGCGACGCGCAGATTTCATCTTTTTCTAATCTTAACTCATTAGGGATCCGTGACCGGATTAAATATGAGTCGATGGCCTTGAACGATTTTCGTAGTATTCTGCAAGTCCTGGTCAAGATTCAACCTGACGAAATATATAATCTTGCAGGCCAGAGTTCAGTTGCCCTTTCGTTCCAGCAGCCGGTTGAATCACTGGAGAGCATTGGTGTGGGGACTATGTACCTTCTTGAGGCTATTCGCTTCACGGGAAAAACCGTTAGATTTTATAATGCCGGATCAAGTGAATGCTTCGGAGATACCAATCAAGCCCCTGCCGACGAGAACACTCCATTTCACCCTCGAAGTCCTTATGCAGTTGCTAAAGCGGCCGCCTTCTGGGAGGTGTCAAATTATCGTGAGGCCTATGGACTCTTTGCTTGTTCCGGCATTCTATTCAATCATGAATCTCCTTTACGGCCGGAGAGATTTGTTACAAAAAAAATCGTTGCTGCCGCATGCCGTATTGCAGCTGGAAGCAGAGAAAAGCTCACGTTGGGCAATATTTCGATAAGCCGTGATTGGGGATGGGCGCCTGAATATGTAGAGGCAATGTGGCTCATGTTGCAGCAGCAAGAGCCGGATGACTATGTAATAGCGACCGGAGAGAGCCACAGTCTCGAAGAATTTGCAGCCGCTGCTTTTGAAAATGTAGGGCTTGATTGGCGACATCATGTTATAACAAATGCGGAGCTTCTTCGACCTACTGATATCGTAGAGGGAAGAGGGAACGCAGCAAGGGCACATGAAAAACTAGGCTGGCAGGCAAAGTATAAAATGAAGGATGTTGTGCGTATGATGGTTGACGCTGAAAAAGCGAATGTGGCAAATCCTAATGCCGGAAAGACGTGATCATGAATGGACGTCGACCCAGAATCCTCTTCTCAAGTCCGGTTCTTGGGCATCCCTCAAAGGGAGGTCCCGAACTGCGGATAGAAAATTCCATCAAGGCGCTTGCTTCCATCTCTGAACTGTATCTGTACGCTCGTATTTCACCTGCAGCCGTGGGAGGTGACAGAGCGATTGCATTCTATAGGACAATTGTAGCAGATATGTTTTTTGCTCCCTCTTTTTATAAGAGGAACCTTTTGCGGCGAATTGTCCGGTCTAGCATAAACAGATTATCCCGGATATTCATACGACGCTCCTTGTTACCCGGGTCATCAGAACATGAGTCCGATTATCAAGATCTCGTTACTCGTGCCACGGAGTTGGGTGCGGATATCATCTGGCTAGGGTATGGGAACATCTCGTATCCGCTGATGAAGTATATTAAAATGCGATCAACGATCCCCGTGGTTCTCGATACTGACAGTGTATGGTCTAGATATGTGCTCAGGGGGCTCCCTTTTGCATCAAATGAAACAACGAGGAAACAAATAGAAACAGAAGGAAGACTAAAACAAGCAGAAGAGCGTTGGGGGACTCAACTGGCAGACGTGACAACGGGAGTTTCCGAAGTTGATGTTCAATATTACCGTAAATTGACCGATCGACCTGCCAGTGTGTGTTTATTTTCCAATGTGATCGACCTTGACTCCTACTCACAGGTTTCTCCACCGGCCGGATTCAAAAAGCCCTGCATGTATCTTGCGGGATCTTTTTGGCCTGGTAGCCCTATGGAAGATGCAGCGCGCTGGATGCTGGATCATGTTTTGCCTCTACTGAAGCGTGCATTGCCTGATATTCATTTCTACATCGTTGGAAGGGGGTCTGTCAAGGTTCTCTCCGACATTCACGACGATTCCGTCACCATTGCGGGCGAGGTGTCCTCCGTTCTACCATATCTGACAAATGCTTCGGTTGCCGTCGTTCCTCTGCGCTTTGAATCCGGAACCCGGTTTAAGATCCTTGAGGCGGGGGCTTGTGGCGTCCCGGTCGTGTCCACAACGCTCGGCGCCGAAGGCATCCCGGTAGTGAACGGCAAAGACATATTGATCGCCGATTCTCCGGAAGATTTTGCACGATCAGTGATCTCCGTCATACGTGATCGCCAGCACGCCGTTTATCTCGGACAGCGCCTACGAGAGCTTGTGGCAAGTAGATTTTCGATTAAGGCCTTGGCCCGCGAAGGTGAGGATATTCTGGAATACTTACGAGCACAAAAAGTCTCAGTAAGGACCATTGATCGTTGAGACGAGTAATGGTCAATGATTTTTTTGCATATTCATTCAAATTCTGCGCTGTTTCACGCATCAGAGGGAATGAAAGACAGGGTGAACAATGATAGAGCGCATAAAGCATCGCGATCAATTGCTAGCAGTCATCATTCGACGGGACTTTAGTGAACCCGGAATTCAATTCTTCACGCCAGACGATTTTTCGCAACAGCTCGCTTACATGAGGCATCCCGCAGGCAAGGAGATTCCGCCGCACTTACACAATCCGGTCCCGCGTCAGGTGCACTTCACACAGGAGGTGCTCTTCATCAAGCGCGGCAGGCTAAGGATTGACTTCTATGACGACGCTAGGGAATATCTTGAAAGCAGAATCCTCGAGGGAGGCGATACTATTCTCTTAGCGACTGGCGGTCACGGCTTCGAGGCTTTGGCGGAATTGGAGATGATCGAAGTAAAGCAGGGTCCCTTTGCTGGGGATAAGGACAAGACTCGGTTTGAGGCGGTAGACAAGAATAAGCTGAGGGTTGAGAAATGATACCGGTAAACGAACCCCTCCTGGACGGCAATGAATATAAATATCTGATGGAATGCATTGAGACGGGCTGGATCTCCTCCGAGGGACCGTTTGTACAGGAATTCGAGAGGGGCATGGCTAAGGCAGCGAGTCGCCGGCATGGCATTGCCGTTTGTAATGGGACTGTGGCGCTTGAGGCAGCGGTTGCCGCTCTTGGGCTGCAACCTGGCGATGAGATCATCATGCCAACCTTCACCATTATCTCCTGTGCCGCAGCCATAGTGCGCCGCGGATGTGTTCCTGTTCTGGTAGATAGCGATCCCGTCACCTGGAATATGGATGTTGCGCAAATCGAGAAAAAGATCACCTCGCGCACCAAGGCGATCATGGTGGTTCATATTTACGGCCTGCCGGTCGATATGGACCCTGTCCTCAGGATAGCAGATGCGTACAAACTGCGGATCATTGAGGACGCTGCCCAAATGCACGGCCAGACCTACAAGGGACGCCCCTGTGGCAGCTTTGGCGACATCAGCACCTTCAGCTTCTACCCCAACAAGCACATCACCACAGGCGAAGGCGGCATGATCGTAACCGACGACCCCGCGCTGGCCGAGAGATGCCGCAACTTGCGCAATCTGTGTTTCAAGACTGAACAGCGCTTTGTGCACGACGAGTTGGGCTGGAATTTCCGCATGACCAATCTGCAGGCAGCTCTGGGTATAGCTCAACTGGAGCGGCTGGACGCATTTGTGAAGATCAAACGTCGGATGGGTGCGCGCTACGCCCGGTTGTTGTCGGGCACGCCGGGTATCCAGTTGCCCCTGCGGCAGAAGGATTACGCTGAAAACATTTATTGGGTGTATGCTCTGGTGTTGGATGAAAGCGTACCTTTTGATGCCGGGGAAGCCATGAAACGACTGAGCAAGCTGGGCATCGGCACGCGACCCTTCTTTTGGCCAATGCACGAGCAGCCTGTGTTCCACAAAATGGGTTTGTTTGCCGGTGAAGGCCACCCCATTGCCGAGCGAATCGCGCGCCGGGGTTTTTATATCCCGAGCGGCCTGGCACTAACGGATGACCAAATAGAGCATTCAGCAGCATCGGTGAAGGAGATATTGCGATGAGCCGGGTATTTGACGTCTACGCACGCTATTACGATCTTCTCTACCGCGACAAAGACTATGCCGCCGAGGCGGAGTATGTCGTATCGCTCATACGCAAACACGCGCCACAAGCAAAGCGGATACTGGAACTTGGTTGCGGTACTGGCGCCCATGCCGAACAACTTGCGCGCATGGGTTACATCATCCACGGCGTGGATCTGAGCGAAGCTATGCTTGCCCGAGCCAGGGCGCGCAAAGCCTCCCTGCCGCCTGAGGTGGCGGCGCGGCTATCGTTTGACCTTGGGGATGTACGCACTGTGCGCACCGGCGGTATCTACGACGCGGCAATCTCGCTGTTCCATGTCATGAGCTATCAGACTACCAATGCCGACCTAGAAGCTGCGTTTAGGACGGCCGCCACTCATCTCGAACCCGGCGGGTTGTTCCTGTTTGATTTCTGGTACGGTCCGGCCGTTCTTTTGCAAAAGCCCGAGGTGCGTCTTAAACGGCTGGAAGACGATGAAATCAAGGTCACTCGGATCGCCGAGCCGGTACTACGGGTGAACGAGAACGTGGTGGATGTGAACTACACGGTCTTTATCGAGCTCAAGGCAACAGGCGAGGTTGAGCACATATGCGAGACCCACAGGATGCGATATTTATTTTTGCCCGAGTTGTCGTATCTTGCCGATCCGGAATCATGGACTGATCTTACAAGTTTGGGCTGGATGCGTCTTGACAAATTGCGTCAAGACGATTGGGCAGGTATTGCTTTTGCGAAAAACAAATAATAATACATCAACACGGCCGACTGCCATGAAGCATGTTCTGATCATCCATACGGATGGAAATTCATTCAACAATCCTTCACTGAAGTGCCTAATGGATCTGCTATTGGAAGAGGGTTGCGAAATTGATCTTCGATATCCAAAGTCATACGCGCCGATGCCTGTTACTAAAGGTATTCGACTTTTGCCATTCGGTACCTTCGTACGAATATTGAAAGCAGTTATATTTAATCGAGTCAGCTCCTGGCCGCTTGGCTATGTTTCCGTTTTGCTCGAAAAGGTATTTTATTATAAATGGTACGATTTGATTATTGGGGTCGACCGTCAGGGATTAATTGAAGCAAGTATTCTTAATAGAATAACTGGAATGCCGTACGTATTTATTTCATTTGAGATTATGTTTGAAAGCGAAACGTCCACCAGATACAAAGCACTTGAACGGGCAGCATCAAAACAGGTAGCGATGTGGTTCGTGCAGGATGAGGTGAGAGCCGAGCAACTTCAAAGAGAAAACGCCCTTCATCAGTCGAACAGAATGCTGCTTCCGTTAGCCTCGGCTGGCGTCGGAATAGAAAAGGCTAAACGTCTTCGGGACCTCCTCGGGATTCCTCGGGATAAAAAAGTTGCAATTTCAGTCGGCTCCGTAGGCGGTTGGTCAATGACAAATAGAATTATAACGTCCGTTTCTACCTGGCCGGATGAATGGGTTCTTATCATACATGAGCGCTACGGACGCACCCGCGAGCTGCTATTAGGAGATTTCCCCTTTATGGAGGACCAGCTTGGCCATCGGATATTTATCAGCGATGCCGCTACGGAGCGCGTTGATGATATGGGCGGCGTGTTGGCTGGAGTATCCGTTGGGCTCGCTTTTTATGAGCCTGACTTCAGAGGGCATTATACCGGGAAGAATCTTGTGCATTTAGGTCTAGCTTCAGGTAAAATCAGCACCTACTTGCGGTATGGCGTCCCTGTTATCATCAACGAGGTAGGATTATATGCTGAAGAGGCGAGGAGATACCGATTCGGCTGCGTTGTTTCATTGCCTGAAGATATTAAAGACTATTTAGACAAAATCGATAACGATACGTATCGATATAACGCAAGAGATTACTTCGTAAAGAAACTCGATTTTAATAATTATCGCGATGATATCTGGTCGCGTTTACAATCCATTAATGATAAAGTGGACGAACAGGGGTCACATGCCTCTACCATGGACACTACATACTAAAGATTATCTTAGGAGAATAATCCGACGATCCATCCATGCTATTGGTTTTGATCTACGTCGTCTTTCTCCCTCATCCAACCCTGCCTTACAGCTCGTGAAAACGATCAACCGGTTTGAGGTGGATCTCGTGCTGGATGTTGGAGCCAATGTTGGACAGTTTGCATCAGAGCTGCGGACAGCTGGTTTTAGAGGCGAGCTTGTGAGTTTTGAGCCCCTTAGCCGTGCTCATCAGGATCTTTCTAATGCGGCCATCCGAGATCCCATGTGGCAAATACACCCACGGTGCGCCATTGGCGACCATGACGGCGAAATTGAAATCAATATCGCACAAAATTCGGTGTCATCCTCAGTTCTTCCCATGCTGGAAGCACACTCTTTGGCTGCCGCTGATTCAGCATATATGGGTACTGAAAAAGTGCCGATCTTTAAACTGGACACAGTGGCGCCTGCGTATTTTGATAGGTCCAACAGACCCTTCCTTAAAATCGACACACAAGGTTTTGAATGGCAGGTCCTCGATGGTGCGCACAACATCTATCCGAGAATACAAGGCATCATGTGCGAGCTGTCTCTTGTGCCCTTGTACGAGGGGCAGCGCCTTTGGATAGATATGATTCGACGCCTCGAAGGAGATGGTTTTACGCTTTGGTCGATCCAGCAGGGATTCATCGATCCCCATGACGGCCGAACACTGCAGGTGGACGCCGTTTTTATGAGGATATGAATCAAAGAACCGTTAACGGGTCATCAATACCTTCATTTATTAGTAAGCTGCTTTCGCATGTCGGTAACCTTCTTCAAAATACAAGGCAAGACGGTATGACAGGCTAGGATCGTTCACGCACCTGCATTGCTGCGAGGCCATCGAGTCAGTCTGGGTTGCTCTCCGATACGTGAGCTACGGCGCAAACTCGACCGATCGTTCAATAGACATGAACCGATCATATCACCGAAAAGGCTGCAGAGACGAGTGCCTACTGGACCAGCAAACCAGAAGCAAATATCTACGATATGGTTACGCTTTTCAGATTTGGCGATCATATCATCTCTGACAACGTAACGATGTTTACATCTCATTCGATAGCTACAGGCTGAGTAGTATGTCGTAAAGCATGAAGAAATACTTGGATGGTCCATTAGCATTCACTGTTTGCAAGGTATCTATTCGTAAACATCAGAAAAGCTGCCGATAACCAAGAGTACAATCATATCATCTTCTCCTAAAGTGGCTATAAAAAGAAATATCGTTATACAGGACCGGTGAACGTGCAGCCAATGAAAATCGAGGGCGGACTTCGAACACTACGAAGATTTATAAAACAAAGCATGCCAGGTTTCCCGTTGGTCAGCGTCGTTACCGTTGTCCATAACGGAGAAAAGACTTTGGAAAAAACGATCCAAAGCGTGTTGAATCAATCCTACGAAAACATCGAATACGTGATTATCGATGGCGGTTCGACCGACAGGACTCTGGACATTATCCGAAACTATGAAGGTGGAATCGCCTATTGGATCAGCGAGCCGGACCGGGGTATCAGCGATGCGTTCAACAAAGGAATAATCTACTCAACAGGTGATATAGTGGGAATCATTAATGCTGATGATTGGATGTCGCCCGACCAGGTCGAACAGGGGGTCAGAACTATCTTAAATACAAAAGCTGACTTTGTTTTCGGCGATCTCTTGGTCCATAACGATCAGGGCTTGGCAGTATATCAGATCAAGGGTGATAGGGGGTACTCGCGGATCATCCATAGCAACATGCCAGATTTGTGTCACCCCTCTGTGCTCGTAAGGAAAACTGCTTATGACCGCTTCGGATTGTTTGATATCACTTACAAATATGCAATGGATTATGAATGGTTTCTGAGGTTGCACACCCAGGGTGGCAGAGGAATATATACAAATACTATAACAGCGCATATGCGTCTTTCGGGCACTTCCGACCGATCCTACTCCCGTGCTTTGGAAGAGGTCAGGGACATTGCAATTAAGTATGGGAAAAACAGATTCGGTGCACATCTCTTATGTGCCTTCCGGATAACCAAGGGTCGTGCCAGGCGCATACTAGAGCATCTCATCCCTCAGCAAGTAGTTCATTGGCTACGTCGAGCTGTGAATCGCGGCTTTTTTAGCCTTAAGTCGTCAAACAGGAATAATCGATGAGAGTAGCATTGTTAACAGACGCTTTTAAGGTCGGCGGCGGCCTTGAACATATTTATCAAATAACATCAGGGATGAGAGATGTTGAATTCTGCATATTCGGTAAGGGTGGAATACGTCATGAAAAATGCGAAGCCTTGCGAAATGTTATGGTTCATCGGAAAGGTTATTCACCCAAAGATGTCCTTTTATTCCGACCCGATCTCATTCATATCCATCATCTAAAACCCCTGGTCGCTTTCTGCGGAAGTCCATTTGCAAACCATACCATCCCGATTATCTTTACGGTACACGGTCTGCACATTCATAGATACGAATTTACAGGAGGCATGTTTCGCCGGATAAAGTACTTTACGCGATTCGCTCTGGAAAAGTATCTTTTTTCGAGGGTATCTGGACTGATCACCGTCTCACAGGAAGATTCAGATTTTATTCATAATAAATATCATATGGAAGCTACCTGTATTCCAAATGGTATTGATCAATCACGCTTTATATTTACTCACGAGCCGATCAATACAATACGCCAAAGGCTGAATTTGCCGATCGATCATTTCCTCTGTTTAACCGTTGCAAGATTCGATTTTCAGAAAGGATACGACATATTAATCCGGGCTATGCACCATATGAAAGAGATTGCACGGAAAAACAAAGTGAAATTCGTTCTGGTAGGACAGGGCGAGACCTTCCGAGCGGCTGCCCAGTCTGCCTCATTAATGTCAGTATCTGACCTGTGTATATTCTTAGGGGAACGTACAGATGTGTACGACCTCATGCGGGCAAGTAATTTATTTGTTCTTCCTTCCCGGTGGGAAGGGCTGCCGATTGTGTTGATTGAAGCAGGCCTATGTAAAATGCCCATGGTGGCATCGGATACATATGGCAATAGAGAAATTATACACGACTACAATGGTTTGCTATTTCGGAACGCGGATCCAGAAGATTTGTCGCGCGTTCTTATTGCTGCGATCACAAAGTCCGACACGGCCGTTTCTTTCAGCGATCAAGTCTACGATGCTTTCAGGACAAAATACGATATTCGCGGCATGCTGAAAACATTGCGAGCGTATTATGAGTTGCAGTTGGAAACGCGTCACGGAATCCGGGAGCAGAGATAGTTTGAAAGTCGCAATTATCCATGAATGGCTGATCTCATTCGCTGGCTCAGAACGTGTTCTTGAGCAGATTGTGAGTCTTTATCCAGAAGCCGACCTCTTTTGTCTTGTCGATTTCATGAAAAGCAGAGACCGGCAGTTTATTAAAGACAAAGATGTGAAGACATCCTTCATACAGCACCTTCCGCGTGCAAAGAAACTATACCGAAACTATCTTCCCCTCATGCCTTTTGCCGTTCAACGGTTTGAGTTGTCGAAATACGATCTCATCCTGTCCTCCTCGCATGCAGTTGCAAAAGGTGTTCGGAAAAGCAGTAACCAGATCCATGTCTGCTATTGCCACACACCCATGCGCTACGCTTGGGACCTGAAAGAGCAGTACCTTAAGGAATCAGGTTTGGATAAGGGTGTCAAGGGCTTTATGGCCCGTCAGTTGCTCGACAGGCTGCAAAAATGGGACTATGAAACGGCGCAGCACGTTGATTATTTCATCGCAAATTCCCATTATATTGCGGACCGAATCCGCAGAGCATATGGTAGAGAGTCGATCGTGATTTATCCACCGGTCGATGTCGAACATTATAGTTTGTCGCTAAAGAAAGACAATTACTATGTGACCGCCTCGAGAATGGTGCCCTATAAGAAAATGGATGTGATCGTCGAGTCCTTTGCTCGTATGCCCGACCGGAACTTGATCGTCATTGGAGATGGACCCGATTATGAGAGGGTACGGTCCCTAGCAGGGAGCAATGTGAAAATGCTTGGATACCAGTCGTCTGAAGCGCTGCGGGTCTATCTTCAGAGTGCGAAGGCGTTCATCTTCGCTGCAGAAGAGGATTTTGGGATCATGCCAGTGGAAGCCCAAGCTTGCGGTACGCCGGTAATCGCTTACGGCAGGGGAGGGGCGAGGGAAACGGTACTCCCGCTAAAGACGAGCATGATTGACGGCGATGACGATCGAACGTACTTGCCTACGGGCGTGCTCTTCGATGAGCAGACCGCGGAGTCAATTGTCGGAGCAGTTCGGATCTTTGAGGAGAACGTTGTCCGTTTTGACCGCGGCGCGATCAGACAGCATGCCATGCAGTTCAGCCCAGCACGTTTCCGGAGGGAATTTAGGTCATTTGTGGATGTAAAACTGGCGGACCATCGGCCCGTGGCTTAGCGCTGACAGAGCGGTTCTCACGACAGCTTCGTGTTACACAGCGCCTTCTCGTTTGAACACGACATGCACGGTCTTGAGAAGAATAACGATATCCAGCCATAGGTTCCAGTTCCGAACATACCAGGAATCCAGCGATATCCGGTAATCATATGACGTATTGCTTCTTCCGCTTACCTGCCACAGACCCGTAATCCCGGGAAGAACGCTGAAGCAGAGATCCGCGCTGTCTTTGTAATATGTTTCGATTTCCTCCCGTGTCACTGGGCGTGGCCCCACCAGGCTCATCTCGCCNNGCGCAGGAACCGTCCGATCGGCGTGATGCGCGGATCATTCCTCAGTTTCCTGAACTCTTCCCATTCCTGCCGCGCCGACGGATCCTGGTGGAGAATGTGTTCAAGCCGCGCCTCGGCATCGCTGTGCATGGTCCTGAACTTGTAACACAGGAACGGACGGCTGTCCTTACCGATGCGCGTATGCCGATAGATCGCCGGCCCGGCAGAGGTGAGCCGTATCAGGAGGGAAATGATCCCCAGAGGGACAAGGAGGAGCAGCGAGAGAATGCCGCCAACAAGATAGTCGAATGCTTTCTTTGTGTAGTGATTGAACGGTTCTGCCAGGTTGTTCTTGATCTCCAGAGCGAACGCCTGGGTTTGGAAGAAATGGCGAAGTTCCGTTCCGATGACGGCCATGCCGGCGTAATCAGGAAAGTAGAGAACGCTCGCGGCCTTGTGCTGAAGCCGGGTGACGAGACTGCTTAAAGAGGCCTTGTCATGTTCCGGCAATGCCAGGACAACATCATGGATGTCCGCGTTGCTCAGATACCGCTCGATCCGGTCAACCCGTCCATGCACCTTGACCCCCTCAATGCAGGTCCGGCCCTGCTGCGGTGTTTCGTCCAGGAAACCGATGACCTCGTATCCGAGATTCGGCTCTCCCCGCAGCGCCCGCAAGGCGAGAACCCCGGTCTCGTTCGCACCGATGATCAGCACTTTTCGTTTCAGCAGGCCTGCCTTGATAAGACGTCGTTTGAGGGCTAGCCTGAGCGGCGGGAACACGACCAGCGAGATCANNACGGGAAAGAACCACCAGGCATAGCTTATTTCCCAAGAAAAGACAGGATAGGCAGGGATCAATGAGGGAAGAACATCGCGTACAGCAATTGCGGTCAAGGTGACCAAAAAGAGGATGACAATATCTGCCAGAAAAAGTATAATTGTCCCCAATCTATGACGAAGATTAAGCAAGGCAGGAACCTCTAACCAGCTGGTTTCTCAGGTTATTTTACTACCCGAATGAACAGCGTCATACTAGCACAGGCGTATGGGAATTACAAGGTTTGCGACCGTGAGCTGATCACCTCGCTTACGATCGGGGACGTTCACTGATGCGGGTCCTGGTGACCGGCGNNCTCGTCACCGGCGGTGCCGGCTACATCGGCAGCCACGTTGTCAAGGCCCTGGGCGAGCGGGGAGATACCGTGCTGACGGTGGACAACCTCGCCACAGGCCATCGTGACGCAGTGCTCCATGGCGAACTTGCCGTGGGGGACCTGTCCGATAGGGCATTCATCAATGGCGTGATCAGGGACTTCCGTCCCGAAGCGGTCATGCACTTCGCCGCGTTCATCGAGGTTGGCGAATCCGTCCGGGATCCACTCAAGTACTACGGGAACAACGGGGCGAACACGATAGCCCTCCTGTCAGCGATGGCGCACCAGGGGATCGAGCGGTTCATCTTCTCTTCCACCGCGGCGGTATATGGGGTCCCGGAGCGTGTCCCGATAGCGGAGAGCGCTCCTGTCCGTCCGATCAATCCATACGGACGTGCGAAGTCTTTCGTTGAGCAGGTCCTTCGGGACCTCTCAGAGAGCGGCAGGATCCGCTCCGTGGCGCTCCGGTATTTCAACGCGGCCGGCGCCGACGCGACCTGCAGGATCGGCGAGCATCATGAGCCGGAGTCGCATCTCATCCCGCTTGCCCTGCAAGCAGCCTCGGGCCGTCGCAGCAGCATTTCCATTTACGGCAGCGACTATCCGACGCCCGATGGGACCTGCATTCGCGACTATATCCATGTCGAGGACCTTGCTGATGCCCACCTGCTGGCGCTCGACCATCTCTTGCAGGGAGGGGGCAGCGAAGTCTTCAACTGCGGATACGGGCATGGA
>DKBH01000024.1 GCA_002451165.1 Nitrospiraceae bacterium UBA6905 | reverse complement strand
ACCAACCGCACTGCCCGTTCCCGAATCTCCAGGGAATACTTCGTTGTCTTGTCCATGACTCTATCCTCTCAAATTGTAGAGCCTCCAGTAAACCCGGGGTGATTCAGACGCAAGAATCTACCTTCCCTGGTGGGGGCGAAGATTGTAACTGACCTGCTCTGACTCAGAGAATCAGCACTCGGCCTCTTTTTCCCTTGCGCCAAGCACTTGCGTCGGTATTGCTCATCACGCTGGAAGGGCTACGGCTGTGCATCCATTTCAGCATGTGCTATCATGCAGACATCAGAGAACGGGCATGGGCTTTCGTGTGATTTTAGACAGAAGCCAGAATCCCAAACACAGCGGTCTCTCAACAAGATGTCAGAGCTTTTCAGAGAATGAGGGTCATCTTCATAAGCCATAGTAGTAAAGACGATAAGATAATAGCTTCGCTGAAGGTCGGCCTTGAGGAGGCAGGCCACCGTTCGCGTGGCGTACTCGGCGACCGGGGTTGGGAAAAGGAGATCTACACAACTCCCCATACGTGTCAGGCTGTCATTGTTCTTACCACTCAGAACTGGCTCGACTCAAAGTGGTGTTTTGCTGAGATCAACCTCGTTAAGACCGTAGGCAAATGGCTACGTGGAGTCATTCAAAGGAAAGTTGAGGGATGAACTCCTCAACAGGGAGATCTTCACGACATTAAGGAAACGAAAGTCTTCATAGCGTCCTGGCGGAGAGAGTATAACAAGATATGGCCACATAGTTCGCTGGACTACGGGCCGCCAGCTCCCACGGTGGGGCACTTTGTTTATCAGCCATCAAGTCCGACGATGAGTGTGGTACACTGATGTGGAACAGGTCACATTCGCAGATGTTACTTGCACACGTTTACCAAAAGCGCACTCTTCCCACGTCGACGTGAACGAAATCAGAGGCAGGATAATACCCCACGCCACCCTTCTGCAGGTCAAGTGCAGCACGATGTACCGTCCTCAATTCATAACCGGGAATCCTGATGTCAATGGCTTTTCCGAGAGTATGCAGACTGTTTTTGGCAATGCCATTGCTGGTCAACCTCAGATGAGCGTTTGTCTCAGGGGAACGATACCCCGAAATAATATGAAACGGACCTGCACTTTCCAGTTTCTGGTGAAGAGCAAAGAGAAGGTCTAACAACGAAGTATCAATATTCTTCATCTCACCGGTGCGGTGATCGCGCAATATGTGGTTAATATCGAGCAGTGCCTGCGGCACGTACGTACCCTCGCTCCAGTAAACTGCTGATATCTTCTCGTCGGTATGGGTGTTAAAAAAAAGAAGAGATCTCTCAATAGGAAAATCCTTTGCGACTCCGGAGATGGCCTCCAGAGGAAAAAGCAATGTAGCGGTGAGTGCGGCTCCGGCAGCGAGAACATCTCTTCGGCTCAACCCCCGGCGCGATAGAGAAACAGGTGATCGCTTATCGGATTCCATACATGAATACCCGTGCTCGGAGAACATCATGGTCGAATATACCTTTTTTCATAATGCATGAGGCAATCTCTGTATGAACGTCAAATGAGCATATGATATGATGACGTTTCATGGTCCAAATATCAGCATTAGATCGGAAACAATGCGACTAGTAATTTTATAGCATCGGCCAACATAATTCAAAGTGATAGGCGTCACAATCTGCCAAAAACGCTGCAGAAAGGACGGGGTTTCTATCAACGATTATGAGGAGCACGAACACGGCTACAGAGCCGGAGGCGTCTCGCAAGTGCAGACTCATGGACCTGGAAAAGGAGATGGTTAAAGATAGAAGGCGGGCAGCTTGTGCTATTCGAGTATGTGCGGCTGGTCTCAGTGAGATGACGGCTTTTCTGAAAGGGCTTCCTCAAGGAGCTTGTCCCTTCCGTAAATGTCATTCCTGAACTGAAGGGTACCACCTTCGTCGACCCACGCGGTGAGATAAAGGAAATGGACATTCAATGGGCGGGGAATCAGGACTTTCTGCTCCACACCTTTTTCAATGGCTGCCAGGATATTTTCTCTGGTCCATCGCGGGTCATCCTGCAGCAAATACACTGCCAGTTCGACCGGTTTTTCAAGGCGTATACAACCGTGACTCAACGTACGCACACTCTCCGAGAAGTGTCGCTTGGAGGGCGTATCGTGAAGGTACACATCGAACTTGTTCGGCAGCACAAACTTAAGCTTTCCCAGAGGATTCAGAGGACCAGGTTCCTGCCGAAATCTGTAGGCGAATCTATTTGCGCTGACCTGAGACCAGTCTATGGTGTCGGGATCTATCGTCGTTTCATTCGATCCCCATCCACGTAGGACCTTCATATTCTGTTTAGTGAGATACTGCTGATCTTTTTTGACCTTTTTCAGTATCTCCTTCCTCGCAATACTGTCCGGAACGTTCCACACCGGATTCAAGATGAGATGTGTCATCTTTGCCGTGAAAACAGGCGTGTTCCAGTACGGCATCCCCACTACTACTTTCATGGGAAGAAGTAACCTTTGGTTTTCAATGACATACAGCTCAAAATTCGCGATATTCACGACAATGGAGCGCAGTTCTTTATTGCCCAGTGTCCAGCGCAGTCGTTCCAAGTTAACTTCAATCTGCCGGATCCGCTGCTTCAACGGTACGTTAAGGGCAGTAAGTGTGGCTGAGCCGACAACGCCATCTGGTTTCAGGCCGTGCCTTTTCTGAAAGCTGATTACCGACTGTTGCAGTCTTTCATCAAACAAGTCCCCGCCCGTGACCTCATCGGAAGCCAGATCGCCAGAAGCGACGAGTCGTCTCTTGAGTTCAGCAACCCTGGAGGATACAGCATTTGGTCTCAGGGGACTGCCCTCGGAAAGTCGCGGCCATTCACCCTTTTCCAAGAGATTACGGTAATGTGCGAGCGCTTGCCGGAGCCTCACATAGGAGCCTTCTTCGGGGCGGAACCTCATCATCGCTTCTTTTATCTCTTTCTTCTTCAGTGCCTGTTCAAGGACAGCGGCAACGTCTACATTTCCACGTTTTGCATACCATTCCGTTTTCATGGTCACCGGATTAACGCACCCGCCAGAGAGGTGGCAGCCAAGGGTCATGAATGCGTCCGTGAGAAGAATGTCGAGATCTGCCAGCATATCCGGGGTCGGGGAGACTCCTTTGCCAGCCTGGGCGACAAGTGATCGAATAATGCCAAGGTGATAGTAATCGGGTGTCAGGCCGTCGCTGTACGTCTCCTCTATTGCCCTCAGCAGCGGTTCCGCCAGCGTCGGATGACCCTCCTCACTCCATGCAGGCCGGTAGCCCCGGCCCTTATAAAAACTTTCGACCAGGACAGCGGAATATATCATTTCGTCCCTTATTATCGCCTTGGAGGTTGCGTCCCAGCCGGTCAGCTTCTGCTTAATACGCAGATCGAGGCCCACGTCGACTGCAGCGACCGAATATCCTGTTTCGGAGGGGAAACAGATGGTCAACAAAAAGGCTACTGCAAGGAAGGGCCTTAAGCCCCTTTCTCTTAATCCTGTCTGTTTCATATCAACATATCTATTCTACCAGACCTGAGTTTTTTGCGATCTCCGGCGAGGATTTGCAGCGCAGGGAGCAGTCGACCTGCCGGGAGGATGGGCTAAAGTTATTGCTAAGCCGCAACAGACCAAGCTGGTCTTGAAAAACAGACTCTTCTTGCCTATATGCGAACGTTATGGCGCGCGCTGCTTTGCGTCGGAGGGTCAAATGAAAGAGAGCGCCAACACTTTACCGCCATGAGACGACAGGAAGGAGCGGCTGATGTACTGTGGTTTCAGTGCTTCAGATTGACAAAAGGAAGGAAAATCTCTTATTGCCCTCCTCCTTTTTCGGTAATTCTGCCCTGCAGCTTATTAAGCTCTTCCTCGATCTCTTTTATTGATCTCTCTATTTCATCAGAAAAAAATTCTGCCTTCTGCGCCAGTTTTTCGCCTAATGCCTGAAGCTCCTTAATCAGCTTTTCCGTCTCCTCTTTGATCTCTTTATCGACCCACGAGATGCTGCGTTGTAGATTTGCTGCCGCTAATCTCCATTCTCTGTCTGCGGTTGTGGTCTCTTTCTTAAACCATGAGTTTCTGAAACGCACAGCATAGTATTTGGCCAGTGCCTGATGTGAATGAGAAAATGCTCTGCGAAGCCTCTTTGGAGATGTCACCGGGCCTTTTTCTATGTCGTCTGCAAGCTCTTTCAACTCCTCAGACGTTCGGCGGAGGTCTTTCTCAAAGCTCCCGGATGAACGTTCGGCAGCCGCCGAAAGAAAATCAGCCCCTTTTCGAATCTCCCGAGCGGCAGCTTCAAGGTTCCCTTTGGTGAAATCGTCATAGGCGGAATTAAAGTCCAGATCTGGCCATTCGGCATGAATAGGTCCGCTGATTCCTTCTTGCCCCGCCCCTGCTGGGACCGGAATCAGTGCCGGTACGGCGACACAGAACATTAGCAGAGCAACGATCGTATAACGCATGATGGTTGAATACTATCATGGAAGAGCATGCATGTCAAAAGCGGTATGGAATCGGCCCATGGGAAGAAACGGCGGTTTTTTGGACGCCGGATGATTGCCCTGGGCTTCCTGAAAAAAGTAAGGTAAATAGGTATAAAACTCCTTCTATAATTCTTATCCGCCTTGCAACCATACGCCGATAGGCTATCGCCGCAGTTTGTGATAGGATTTTTGTATGAGGGGCAGGGTCACGGCCATACACGGTGATGTGATTGAGATTGAGTTCATCGGTGGACTGCCCAACATACACGATGCCCTGTCCGTACAAAAGCCCGACGGCACGAAGCTCATCCTTGAGGTTCATGACCATACCTCGCCCACCAGCGTCAAGGCTATTGCTCTGGGTTTTACACAGGGGCTGATGAGGAACCTCAAAGTCAGCCACGAGGGAGGACCCCTGAAAATTCCGGTGTGCAAGGACTGCCTCGGCAGGGCCTTTAATATCTTTGGCGAGCCCATAGATGAGAAGTTCCCGATTGAGCAATTCAGTCTCATGCCCATACACGCATCGACCCCGCAGCTTTCGACGCTGACCGCGGCGTCGGGCATCCTTGAGACCGGTATCAAGATAATCGACCTCCTATCGCCGTTCCCCAAGGGCGGGAAGGTGGGAATGTTCGGCGGTGCAGGTGTGGGAAACGTAAGCATGATTTCTTGATAAGGCAAAGCGTTGTTATTGACAAGGCCATCTTCTCGTGCTATGTTCCTCCCATAATAAGGGAAAATTTGGTAAGAGTACTGCTGCGTAGCGCAAGGAGGAACAATGGAACGGACGGAGGCAATAGACACCGGAGAACTTTTCGACTGTATCGTTATCGGCGCCGGTCCGGGAGGTCTGCAGGCATGCATCCACCTCGGCCGTTACAATTTCCGCGTCCTGCTCTTTCATCGCCCTGGGGGGCGGACCCACCATGCGAAGCACATCGAGAACTATCTTGGACTGCGGGCTGTGTCGGGCCCGGACCTTTTGGAGATGGGCCTTGTCCAGGTCAAGAGCTTCGGCGTCACGATCGAGAGCGTCAAGGTGGAGCGCGTCGAAGTGGGTGAGGGGCACTTCGCGGTGATGGCCGCGGGCAAGACGTTCCGTTCCCGCTTCGTTATCGCCTCCTCAGGGGCCCGGGAGTCCATCGCCCCGTTCAAGAACCTCCCGCGCTTCTTCGGCATCTCCTACTTCACCTGTTTGATCTGCGATGGTTACCGCACCACCGGCAAGAAGCTGCTCGTCATCGACCGCACTATCAATGGTGTTCGCATCAGCATCGGCATGAAGCAGATGTTCACCAAAGATGTTACCTTCCTGGCCCAGGGCTTCTCTCTGTCGCCGCAATATGCAGCGCTGCTCGATGAGGAGGGGATAGGCCGCGTCGAGGGGCGGCCGGAAGAACTCCTCGGCGAGAAGACCCTCGAGGGTGTGCGACTTGCCGACGGCCGCGTGATACCCTGCGAGGTAATCCTGGGATGGGGCGGAATATCTCTCAACGACGAATATCTTGAGGACCTTCCCCTGGAGCGGGACACTGAGGGATTCAAGATCGTGACAAAGTCTTCAGGCGAGTCGAGCATCCCCGGACTTTTCGTCCTGGGCGCACTCCGCCAGGGCCATTCCCAGGCGATTATCTCTGCCGGCCAGGGAGCCGAGGCGGCGATTGAGATCAGTACGAGGATCGTCGAGCTCTAACGGCCCTATCGTAACGGATGAGCGGGCAGCGGTTCATCCGTTGCTCGCTCATCGCTCTTGTGCCCCTTTCTTTTCGACTATGCAATAGATACCGCCCTCTTTGAGCCCTGGTTCAAAGCAGCCGTTACAGGATATGCAACGGGCAGGAGATGTGCTGCCGTCTTTCCATCGCTTGATAAGCTGCGGCTCCCTGATGAACGGACGGGCCATGGAGATGTAATCCATGTCGTCTTCAACGAGGGCCTTATTGATGACATCAAGAGACCTGAAGCCTCCAACTACCATGATGGGGCAGCGAACCGCTTTCTTTATTTCCCGGGCGAGAGCGAGGTTGTAGGCCTCCCTGCCGGGGCTGTCGATCTTGGTCCTTACGGGGTTGTCTTCGCCCGAGGCAGAGGTGCCGCCGCTTACTTCTATGGCATCGATCTTTGCCTTGTCCAGCAGACGTGCTGCACGGATTGCATCGCCTATCTCCAGTCCGCCTTCAAGATTGTCAGATCCATTCAATTTGGCAAAAACAGGGAAATCAGGTCCTACATCAAGACGGACACGTTCATAGACCTCTCTCAGAAAACGGCAGCGGTTCTCCGGAGAGCCGCCGTAACCGTCTGTTCTTCGATTGGTCAGCGGGGAAAGGAACTGGTTGATGAGATAGCCATGGGCTGCATGGAGCTGGATTGCGTCGAATCCATACACCCTCGCGCGACGGGCCGCATGGCCGAAGGCCGCCACGACCTCATCTATGTCCCGTTGCGTCATTGCATCCGGTTTTTCGGGAAATTGTTCGACCGCAACGGCAGACGGGGCAAGAGGGCGTCTGCCTGCTGTTTCTGTTGTCGTCTGACCCCCGGCATGCACCAGCTGGATGCATATCCTGCCGCCCTCGTTATGGACAGCCCGGGTAAGTGCCTGCATATCGGCTGCAAAATCGTCCGTATGAATACCCATCTTTCCGGGCAGCTGTTTGCCATCGGGCCTGACAAAGGTGTAGCCCGTGATGATCAAACCGGTGCCGCCTGCAGCGAGATCGCGGTAGCAGGAAGTAAGCTTTGCCGTGGGCCGTCCGTCTCCTTCGCACATGCCTTCCCATGTAGCGGAACGGACAGACCTGTTGCTCAGGGTCAGGCCATTGATCGTCGTTTCTTCGAAGAGCTTTTTCATGGTATACCTCTCACGGTTTCATTAGTTCTATTCTATCAGCATATCACACGGAAATATCGTGCCTGAACGATCAGGTACGCCTGCGCTCTGCAAGCGATATTCTTGAAGGTAGAGCGTACGTGCGAGCAGCCGCAATGTTATTTCATCCGTGAAGGCAGGATGAGCGTCTTACCCGAAATCATAAACGTGCCCCTCCCGCGATGATGGATCGTCCGCGGATCTTTTACCGCAGGGTCGATCCATGCTTTGAGCACCTCGAAGACGAAGAAGTTGTATTTTGTTGCCATACTTCTGTCGATGACCCTGCACTCGAGATTGGCATAACACTCCACAATGAGCGGCACTTTGACGCATGATGCAACTGCCTGCGTGAGCCCAAAGGACTTGAATTTGTCAATCCTGCGACCGGAGCTGTTGCCGACTTCCACAACCTTTTCGGCCAGTTCCACGGTCGGAATATTTATGATGCACTCCCGGGTCGTCTCCAAGATCTCGAATGTGTAATTGCGATTGCTGATCACGCAGCCCACGAGCGGAGGCTCGAACTCCATCATCGTATGCCAGGACATGGTCATAATGTTTGCCTGTCCTTTTCGTGCTGTCGTAACCATTACTACCGGACCGGGTTCGAGCAAACCATAGACTTTGGACAGCGGATAGGACCTTTTTTTCGCCATGGCAATGCCTCCTCTCGTCATCATCAGCTGATTGCAAAATCCCTGATAACATTATAGAACGCATACGGGGTTCTGTGAGGAAGCAATGGAGCGGCTGAGTCAGGACAGAAAGCTCTACGGTATCGGCAGATCATAATCCGTGCCGATATTAACGCATGAGGCTTCGGGAAGTCTCTATACATATGGGAAAGCCGTTTGTGCGGAACCGACAGACTTAATCAGTTTTCCCACGGAAGAGGGAAAAGGTGCAAGGCACTTACGGCGGGGTAAGGTAGCCGTCAGGCGCGAGGCTGGTGGCAAGCATTACGTCGTTAATATTCTGATGCTCCTTCCATGTGGTCGATTCCCGGTTCTTCCTTTTCAACCAGAAAGCACTGATCTCTTCGCTCAGGGGCAGATACCGCTCAAAGCTTTCGATGCTGACACGGCCCGTAGATCTTCGAATGGCCTCAGGTTGATGCTCAACCAAACCCCTCAGCTTCTTGATGGCCTGCAGACCGAGGGCAAGGCCGATTTCCCGAAATGCGAGCCGATAATCAGCAGGGAGCCGCAGGGAAGACCTCTTGCTGAAGGAGCTAAGGCTGGCCAGGCAGTCCTTCAGCACCGCATCCAGGAGGTAGCCGACGTCGCTGCCCGCGACCAATAACCCCGCGATCTTGTAAGCGGCGATCAGGAGACCGCCAATGCCGAGGGCGTCATCGGTGGTCCAGCTCTTACCCGTGCAGATGCGCGCCATGTCGCTGATCTCCGCGCTCAACTCCTGAGAGGATTGTCCTGACATGTTAGCCTGTACTGCCTGAATCTCCAGATACGTAATAAGGCCATCGAGCGGATCATGGTGGCCCATAGCAGATACGAGGGGATATGAAAGATCTATGCTCATCTTCCAGTAGAGACTCTTCTCCAACCCCTTCCGCGGTTCATAGACAAACCTTGCATGTACGGACTTCGCAAGCTCCACTGCCCATCTGTTGAAGACCGCTTCACCCGTTGTCCGGCTCACACATGCAAGGGCGTGCATCCACTGGGTAAGGTAATGAAAGTACTGGCCGTCCCGGTCCCATTCGAGCGCCTCGTCAAAGAGCTCGTCCGGTCTCCGTTCGTTCATGCACTTGCCGATCCTGAGGCCGCCTGCTGTAGGGTGGACTTGACCTTCTTCATCGCTCAGGCCGCTGATCCAGCCGGTGCGGCTATCATCCGGTCGATGCCTTCCAAGTACGCTGTGCACCTGGTCAACGAGGCGCAGGGCCAAATCCCGGTATTGGGCGTCGCCGGTTTGGAGATACAGGCCGAGGTAGTTGCAGACGGCGAAGGAGTCTGTCCAGAGATAACGCTCAGGAGATGACCTTTTCGGTGCGAGGCCGGTTCTCTCTGCGAAATTGAGCATGATCTCGCGGACTATGCGTACGTTGGCATCAGGCATTACCATATATAACGGTGAAGAGAAATCGAGCCGCTGGCTGCAGAGTCTCATAGCGAAGATGTGATATTCTCGATGCCCACCTTATGCTTCCCGGCGGTCTTGATTGATAGCAGAAGACGATACAATTACCGCATCGGCAGCCCACGATCTTTCCTGTCTGCCGTCAGAGCATCACGAAGTCTCCACAGTTCTACCGCCCGCTGCGCTATCTAATTTCAGTTCTTCCATCGCTCTATGCAGATCCTTTTCGGTCCGCTTGCGCATGACCACGTCCCACAATAAGTGGGCAAAGTTTGAGACGGTCTCTACGTCAGTATCGTCGTAGGGGATCTTCTTATTGCCGACACCGAGAATGGCTACCACCTTGCCACTCTGGATCACCGGCACCACAAGTTCCCGTATCACCGGCGCATGCCCCGGAGGCAGCCCTTTTTTATGGGGAAGTGAAGCGTAATCATTGTGGATTACCGGTTTTCTCTCATGGAAACAGTCCACCCAAACCCCGGCTTTATAGATAGGATAGTGACTGCCCTTTCCCTCAGCTGTGCACATATTTCTTAAGGTGTTGGTCGACCACATCTGAAGGGTGAGATGAAGCTGGTCCTCATCAACATAGTGAAAGAAGCCGACCGCACTCCCGGTGAGCCGTTCAGCCTCGTCCAGCGTGGCCTTCAGGAGTTCATCCTCGGTATGCCTGAGGGCGAAGTCGCTGAGTATGATCCGTGTTTTGAGAAGGTCGTCCTGCTTCTTGCGCTCGGTGATATCCTGAATGGCGGTGATCATACACTGCTCTTGCTCGATCTCTATCGGTTCTATGGAAAGCTGCACTGTGCGCACCCGGCCTGATTTATCCTGGATATCCATCTCAAAATCTCTGACATATCCCTGTTGTTGCAATAAACTGACGGCACGCGCCCTGTCTTCGGGATTCCTGAAAAGGCCTAAGGCTACTGAACTCTGGCCGATGACGTCTTCCCGGCTATGTCCAAAGGTGTCTGTCCATCGGTCATTTATCTCTATGATTTTGCCATCGGCAATACGGCTGAGTACCAAAATAATGGGAATGGAGCGAAAAGCCTTGGAATATTTCTCCTCGCTTTTTCTGAGTTTTTCTTCCAGCTTCTTCTGCTCCGTAATATCAAAACCCCAGATACGAAGACGGCGTTCTCCCCTTATGTAATTGATTTCCTGCCTGTACCACCGATCATCGAGATGTATTTCACGCGTGAGACTGATTCCACCTTTTTCGATTACTTCAGGCATGACCTCTGAGATGCCCTCTAAGAACGGGTGCTTTGCTCCTAATTCCGGAAGATTGGGAAACCATCTCTTGCCGGCCGCATTTACGTAAGTCACCGTATCTTCTGCATCTATTTCGACGATCGGATTCGGATTGAATTCCGGAAAAGATGCAAGCCGGGTGCTCACCAGATTCCTTAACCTATCCGACTGTTCTTTTTTAAAATTCGCCATGCATCCCTATGGTATCAAAAAAAAGGGTAACTTACTATGTATATTAGGAAAGCGCAAAAAAAGGTTGATGATCGCTACAGGGAAACAGGGAGACGCAGGATCGGTTTCTGATTTTGCCTGCAGCATCTCAGTAGTCTGTACAAAATTCGACCCCTGACGATGAAGAATCCGTCATGATATTCCCTCCGCAACGGCCCAATCATGAGACTTCTGCATCCTGCTGAAACTGGGTTCAAAAGCGGTCTTACAATTTTCTTCTTTCGGATGTACTATGGGATTAGGAGCAAAAGACGGCACACGGTGGAATATCCCTTTAGATGAAACGTGTCAAGATCATAAAGGAAGATCTCAAGACGATTTTTGAAGCCCTGGCTCAAAGATACAGGACGATTGGGCCCAAGCTCGTACATGGCACCGTGGTCATGGCAGAGAGTTCGTTCGAGGATATCCCAGCCGGATATGAAGATCGCCAGGGTCCGGGGAGCTACCGCCTCGAAAAAAAAGAGACCGAAGAGATATTTTCCTTTTCACCGGGAGCTGACTCCTTCAAGAAATATCTCTGCCCCTCCTCAGTGACATCTTTTTCCTTTCAGAAGTCCGCAAAGGGCTTCGTGGTCGACGTTCCGGAAAGAGAAGGCATGCCGCTGGCCTTCATCGGTAGCAGAGCCTGTGACCTTGCCGCACTCTCGCTGCTCGACCAGGTCTTTTTGGATGGTCCGGTCCGGGACCAGGGTTACGAGGGCAGGCGAAAAAGCATCTTCATTGTCTCGGTGAACTGCAATCATCCGTCGGAAAACTGCTTCTGCGATGCGATGGGTACCGGCCCTTATGCAAAGGAAGGGTTCGATCTTTGCATCACGGAAATCCGCAACTGGCTGCTGGTCGAAGCGGGGAGCGTTGAAGGAGAGAAGGTCCTTGAAATATTGCCCCACCGAGAAATAGACGCCGGTGATCTCGATGAAAAGAGAATTGTGATAGCACGCTGCCGGGAAATGATAAAGAAATCCATGAAGACGGAAGACCTGCCCGGTGTGATCTACCGGAACCTGGAACATCCTCGTTGGACCGAGATCGCCGGCAAAGATCTTGAGTGCGGAAACTGCACCATGGTCTGCCCCACCTGTTTCTGCAATTCAAGCTATGACGTCCTTTCCCTGCGTACCGTCTCCAGCAACCTCAGGGATTTTTCCGGCGTCAGGAGGAGGACCTGGGACTCCTGTTTTTCGAAGAATTTCGCCCGGGTGCATGGCGGAAATTTCAGGCCCTCGCGTCGTGCGCGGTACCGCCACTGGATGACGCACAAATTGGCTTATTGGATAGAGCAGTTCGGGAGTCCAGGCTGCGTCGGCTGCGGCAGGTGCATCACCTGGTGTCCCGTGGGTATCGATATCACCCATGAACTGGAGGAGCTGAGACGTGTACGATAGATCGATCCCTTTCGGGGCGACGATAAAGTGGATGAAGAAAGAGACACGCGATACCTGGACCTATGCGCTCAGGATCAACGACAGAGAGATCAAGAAGTCCTATTGTTTTCAACCGGGTCAGTTCAACATGCTTTCGCTGCCCGGTATCGGCGAGGCAGCCATATCCATTAGTTCACATGCCGCGGATCATGACCTGCTGCATACCCTTAAGGTCGCCGGGGATGTGACAACGGCAATCTCCAAAATGAGGGCCGGCGATGTAATAGGAGTGCGGGGGCCCTTTGGACGAGGATGGCCGATGGAAGAGGCAGATAACAAGAATGTCATTATCATCGCCGGCGGGGTGGGCATAGCACCGCTGCGGTCGGTGATGCGGCATCTTGCTGCCAGGCACAGGGATCGCTCAGGGAAGGTTATGATCTATTATGGGGCGAAAACGCCGAAGGATATCGTATATCGAGACGAATTCCCTCGGTATCGCGATATGTTTTCGGTCTTTCTTGCGGTTGACAAAGCCGATCCGGAGGAATACTGGAAGGGAGAGGTGGGGCTGGTGACCCGGCTGCTGGCGAAGACCTCCTTTGACCCCCTCGGCACGACAGTCTTTATCTGCGGGCCGGAAGTGATGATGCGGGCCACGATCAGTGACCTGCTCATCCGTGGAGTTCCGGGGGAGAAGATCTATCTTTCTATGGAGCGGCATATGAACTGCGGCATGGGCATCTGCGGCCATTGTTTCTTCGGTCCGAAGTTTGTCTGCAAGGACGGGCCGGTTTTTAGATATGCCGATATTGCGGATTTTCTCGGTCTGCGGGAGGTGTGATATGAAACGGCAGCGGATCGGGATCTTCAAGCTTGCTTCCTGCGATGGCTGCCAGCTGGCTGTCCTGAACCTCAACGAAGAACTTTTCGATCTGGCCGAACTGTATGATATCGCCTATTTCCGGGAAGCGCTCAACCGGTCGCCGCTCAAGCAGTACGACATTGCCCTTGTAGAAGGGTCCGTTACGACGGAGCGGCAGAAGAAAGAGATCATAGAAATACGGGAAAGGGCTCGTTTCCTGATGACGATCGGTGCCTGTGCAACAGCCGGAGGTATCCAGGCGCTCAGGAATTGGGCGAACCTCGCCGAATTCAAAAGACAGGTCTACCCGTCGCCGGAACTGATCAGCGTACTCCCGACGTCGACGCCCGTATCGGAACATGTCTATATCGACTATGAGCTCTGGGGCTGTCCGGTCGATGCAGAAGCCCTTTCAGAGACGCTCGTCTCCCTTATGGTGGGCAGGCGGCCGGGCATTCCGATCTATAGTCTCTGCATGGACTGCAAGATAAAAGGCATCCCCTGTGTCCTCGTCTCGCAGGGAGACCCCTGTCTCGGTCCTGTGACCAGGGCCGGCTGCGGTGCACTCTGCCCATCCTTTGGTCGGGGCTGTTTCGGCTGTTTCGGACCCAAAGAAGGGGCGAACATCGATGCGCTCATGCACCGCTTCGAAGACTTGAAAATGGCGCGGAAGGATGCCGTCCTTCTCATGGACAAGATGAACACTTATGCATACCGGAGGACGCGTCTTGAACAGGATCATTAAGAGCGATTACCTCGCGCGGGTCGAAGGAGAGGGCGGTATCATGATAGAGATAAAGGACGGTACCGTAGCGAAAGTTCATGTGAGGATCTTTGAGGCGCCACGGTTTTTCGAGGCCTTTCTCAGGGGCAGACCGTATCAGGACGTGATCGATTTTACGTCGCGGATATGCGGCATCTGCCCGGTGGCGTATCAGATGAGTTCGGTCCATGCGATAGAAAAGATCTTCAAGGTTGCCGTTTCACCCCCAGTGAGGGCATTGCGGAGGCTGCTCTATTGCGGCGAGTGGATAGCGAGCCATGCCCTTCATATGTATCTTCTCCAGGGGTTGGATTTTTACGGCTTCGATTCTGCCTGGAGCGGGAGGGAATATCGAGAAATAGCGAAGCAGGGTCTCCGGCTTAAGAAGATCGGAAATGCCATCCTGGCCGTTCTTGGCGGCAGGCCCGTTCATCCCGTCTCGGTGAGGGTGGGAGGATTTTTCAGCATGCCGTCCCGGAAGACGCTTGCTTCATTGCTGCCGGAACTCGAGAAAGCCTTTGAAGAATCGCTGAAGGCGATAGCCTGGACCGCAGCGCTCGATTTCAAGGACTACAGCCCTGATGCGGAGTTCATTTCGCTTTGCAGCTCTGAAGAATATCCGATGAACGAGGGAAGGATCATGTCGACGAACGGGCTCGACGTGACCTTTGAAGAATTTCTTGCGGCAGTGCAGGAGCATCAGGTCGATTACGCGACAGCGCTTCATGCGGCAATCATGAGAGAGGGGATTGCCGTCACTTACCTGGTAGGGCCTCTGTCCCGGCTGAACCTGAATCATGAGCGACTCCCGTCCGGCATACGAAGCGCTGTAACGGCAGCGGGTGTCTCCTTGCCGATTAGGAATATCCGCATGGCAATCATCGCACGGGCAATCGAGATTTCCTATGCCTTCCATGAGGCGATCAGGATCATACAGGATTATGAGCAGCCGGAAAAAGCCTGCGAAAGCTTTGAACCTTCGGCAGGCGCTGCCGCATGGGCGACCGAGGCCCCCCGCGGGACCCTCATTCATCGTTATGAACTCGATGAAAAGGGATGCGTCATAGCCGCTACGATTATCCCGCCCACTTCCCAGAACCTGGCACAGATGGAGAAGGACATCGCTGCCTTTGCCGGACGACATATGGCGAAACCGACCGATTACATCAGAAGAGAGGCTGAAAAAATCGTGCGCGGCTACGACCCCTGCATATCCTGTTCCACACATGCGATGATTGTTGATAGCAGCCGGGGAAGCGCCATTTAAAAGTAATCACGGATAATCGCTCATATGAACGTTTTGCTCATCGGACCGACAAGCTACCTCGGTATGAGACTCACACAGCGACTCCTTGAAAGGGAGGACGTCAGCCTCCGGCTCCTTGTCAGGGACATTCGTCGCATGGGGGATGGTGTTCGGCAACATGCCGAGATCGTGGAGGGAGATGTTTTCGATGAGGATGTTCTTCATCAGGCGCTGAACAATATCGATGTCGCCTATTTCCCGCTGCGTTTTTTTGAGGCCGGCAGGAAATTCTCAGGACTCAGCCGGTCTTTTGCCGAGAAGTTTCGGGACGCCTGCATAACGGCCGGTGTGAAGCGCATAGTCTATCTCGGTGTTGCCGGCCGCAAAGATGCGGGTGGCATGATGCCGGGCAGTACCGCTGACATAGGGGAAATTCTCAGCTCATGCCCTGATAAGATCAGTACGGTCTGGTTGCGGACGGGGTTTGTGTTAGGGTCAGGAAGCGCGCTTTTTGAGGCGCTGCGGAACCTGATAGAGAAGTGTCCGGTGCTGCTGATCGCGAAATGGATGGAGATGAAGATCATCCCCATCGGGGTTGCCGACCTGCTGAAATACCTGATACAGGCGAAGGATCTTGAAGTACAAGGCGGTGTTGTCGTGGATGTCGGCATGCAGTCCATGAGTTTCCGGGAGATGCTCGCCGCCGGTGCTGAGGTCATAGGACTGCGGAGGCCCTTCATTCCTGTTCCCTTCAATGCGCCCCGCATGTCTGCAATTCTCCTCGGCATCGTGACACCCTTTTCATTTCCTGTTGCCCTGTTCTTTATCCGGCTGATAGATGCCGGAGGGAATCTTCAACAAGAGAGATGGAATGAGAGCGCTCAGAAGTATTTTCCTCAGATAGCACCGCTTTCTTTCGCAGCGGCGATGGAGCGCGCCCTTAAGGCGGTCGAAAGAGAAGAGGTGATCAGCAGGTGGACCGACAGTCTTGCCGGCGTCTCCTATGCGTATGACGAATATGATCTCAGCAGGTCTGTCTATCGTGACATCAAGAAAAAGAGTTTCGGCGACATTTCGCCGCAGCGGATCTTCCGTGCCGTAAAATCGATCGGCGGCAGTCAGGGATGGTTCACGTTCGATGTATTGTGGCGCATCAGGGGTGGTCTGGATAAATTTACGGGCGGCTTCGGCACCGCTGTCGGCAGAAGAGTCGATTCGGACGTGCGCATAGGCGATTGGATTGATGTCTGGAAGGTCGTTGACATCAAAGAAGACCGGCGGCTCCTTCTTGAGGCGCAGATGAGGGTCTTCGGGAAGGCATGGCTCGAATTCGTGATTGAGGGCAATACCCTGATCCAGACCGCCTATCACTATCCCCGCGGGCTCATGGGGAGGCTCTACTGGTATGCGATGCTGCCCTTTCATGTCTTTATCTTCAAAGATATGATCAATGCCATCGTGAGACGGGCAGCGGAACAGGATTGAAAGAAATCCTGACAGGCATCGCACGGCCAATGGGAAAGGCCTCTCTTTGGTCCGAGCCGCGTATTGCATTACACCGGGAAGCTGCCGAGAGCCGCGTTTGCTTCTGCAGCGCGGGACTGGTACGTTCCCCGAAGAATGTTCGTGCGTTTACAGTTTTATCGACTGCACCCGGTCAGCATGCAACGCTATTTCTACCACAAGGAGGGTGACATGAAAAAGGTGATGGTGCTCGTGATTGCGCTCGTAGTTGTTGCATCAATTGGTCTTCCGGCGGCTGCAGCCGAATACCCGCCCGGCATTATGTTCGCTTCGCTGTTGAACAATATCAAGTTCGTAAGCAACAACGCCAGCTTTACCCTGGGCAATCAGATGCAAGGGGTGTTCATGCCGGCTGGGGAAAAGGGATGGGTCATCTTCAGAAAGGCCGACGGCACCGAGCTCTATCGCTTCGATTTTAAGACAGAACTGATCAAGCAGCCCTTCATGAGGTTTGACTTCATGACGGCCACTGACGTGACTAGCGGACAGCCGAGCCAGCTTATGTTCCCGTTTAAGGAACCTGGTTCGTATGTGCTCGATTTTTATCTTGATGGCGCAAAGTTCTATACATTCCCCTTCAGCATATCGAAAAAATCGCCTTCCGATCCCTTCGCCGGTGGCGATGTGTACCTCATCGACGGCGACTGGGGCAGCTGGGCGTACCTCTACTATGCGAAGGCCGACCCCGGCAACAGCCTTTCCTTCAAGGTGTGGCTGAGGCACGACAGCGCCGACAAGCTGACCGTGGACTATGCGCCCCGCATCGAGATAACCCGGGACAAGGACAAGAAACTGGTCTGCACCTCGCGGGAGAACCAGACCATCTCTCTCCACCGTGAGTGGAACCGTTTCGAATTCGACATGATATTCCCCATGGTCAAGACCTCAGGCGGCGCCTATTTCAAGGCAAAGGACCTGCTTGCCGTTGACGGTTCCTATACCCTGAAGCTGATGCTCAGCGGCAAGCTCTACGGGACGTGGACGTTCGGCGTCAAGGGGGGCAAGCTGACCCACGGCGACAGAACCGAGCGGGGCAAAGCTGATCCTCTTACCTCTATCGAAGGCGGCCAGGACGCATGGTGGTATAAGAAGATGTAGGACACCAGAAAGGTTCTGCGCGGTATTATTTTGAGTCTGGCTAATATGCGATTTTTAATATTATCTCATTACGTAATCTACTGAATCTCATATGTTGCATCAGCAGTCTTATTGCTATTTGTCTTGAACCCCATAGCACGCGGTGGTATTATCTACAAACTAGCTAATAACTTGTTAGTCGGGGAGTCAATTAATGAAGATAATAACAACTGGTGTCATCATTACTTTCCTACTGGTAACGGTAGCATATGCGCAGGCTAGTGATATTCTTTCGCAAGGCTTATGGCAAATAGTTGAATTGGAGCCTAAAGGTGATAATCCGCTTGAAAAATCGGATATGTACTTTGTTATTATGCCAAATGGGTCAATGATGGAGGTTTCAATTCCTAAGGATGGGAAATCATCACCAGAAACAAAGATATTTACGTACAAATATAAGGACGGCCTTCTAGTTCTAATGGATAAGAATGACAAAACCGAACATGTGATCACTCAAATAGGATCACGAGTTAGAATGGGTGTTCCCTTTGGTGGATATTTATTGTTGCAGAAAATCCCTGCCAAATAGCACAAACGATGTGACTTCGTTCAAATGCTTTTGAGTAAAAGACTAACAAGTCGTTCGAGTCCAGCGCTCTGAAGCGCGGAGCTCAACTCATCGTTATGCGTAATAAAGTATGAACGCCACAGATATTCAAGCTCACGTAAAAGAGGTGTTTGCCAATAATGCGGCACCCGAAAACTATACTGATCGTAATCACTGCGAAGAGTGTGCCGAGCACGATGAAACATTGCGTACCTTTACGCCTGAAACTATTGGGATCGAACAGTTAGGTAATCCTGGTTGGGACCCAATATGCTTCGTTCTCCCAGAGGCCTTTAAATATTACTTTCCGGCATTGGTTCGGCTGGCTCTAGAGACTAAGGGATCCAATAGCTATCTAGATCAGTTTCTCTTTCACGTAACTTATGAAGGTGAAAACAGTCGATTTTTTAAGTACTTCACCAGAGCCGAGAGAGAGGCGACATTAGAAGTTTTGCGATATATACGATCAAATATGAAGAGCCTTGTAAAAGAGCGGAGTCTGGAGAGTGAGCTAGATGAGGCTATTAAGCTTTGGTCCAGGTTGGCGAAAAGCGCATAACCACCTATAAGGCCCAGGCCGACGCGGCAGAGCCGCGCGGCTGGCCTTAATAGTTAGGCATGCAGGATCTCGACGAGATTTTTGTTGCATTGGTTTCCATGGTTCCGTTTCAGTTCAATAGCGAGCTTTATCATGCTTCCAGTGGCAAAGAGCCGATGAAATTGGCATGCCTAAGGCGTTCAAACGCTCAAATGCGACGACTACGAAAGCTGCTTGGGGTGCAAACGCATTGAGAAAGCATAACTCGTCGTTCCACCGGAGTGAGTTCCCCTCTAGGTGAACTTAGTGTTCCTCATTTTCTTCAGAGCGCCGCAGTGGTTTCGATTCGTACTATCGGTTTGTTCGTCGATTCAATCTCGGTCGTTTGACCATGACGCCTTTTTCCCATAGAATGTAGTGCGGGATAACAATATCTGTATCGGGAGGAAGGTTTCTGGAAGAACTTTTCAGTATCGCACAACAGTTCAGCCTTGAGGGGCGGGTTTTTAACGTCCGGGAATTCGGCAGCGGCAATATCAACCGCACCTTCCTGATCACGCTGGACAATGATCGCAAAGATCGCTTCGTTCTGCAGCGCATTAATACCCAGGTCTTTTCCCGTCCTGACCTCATCATGAGCAATATGCGCATCGCCACCTCCCATATGCGGGAACGTCTGGACCGTTTCCCGCTGAGTCCCCGCCGCCGCTGGGAGGTCCCGAACGTGCTTGTCACCCGTAATGGCAGCGATCACTGGTTAGGCAGTGACGGCTCGTTCTGGCGGGCCATGAGCTTCATTGACGCCGCGTCATTCGACACGATCAGGGACCGGGATCACGCACGTGAGGTCGGGTATGCCCTCGGCCTGTTTCATGCGCTCCTGAGCGACCTGCCGGCAGAACGACTTGCCGATACGCTGGAGGGATTCCATGTCACGCCGCGCTATCTGCAGCACTATGATGAGGTACTTACAACATGCGGCAACGACGGGTCTCCGTACGTGGAGTATTGCTTGCAATTCGTAGATGAGCGGCGGGCATTTGCCCCTGTGCTTGAGAACGCCTTGGCCGGGGGGCGGCTCATGCTGCGGGTGATCCACGGGGACCCGAAGGTGAACAACATCATGATGGATACTGCATTAGGGCAGGCGGTCGGCATCATAGACCTGGACACGGTCAAGCCCGGTCTCGTTCAGTATGACATCGGCGACTGCCTGAGGTCAGGCTGTAACCCCCTGGGAGAAGAAACCGGGGCATGGGAAACGGTCCGGTTCGATATCGACTGCTGCAGGGCGATCCTCGAGGGCTATCTCCCAACTGCGAGGACGTTTCTCACTGTCGATGATTTCGCCTATCTCTACGAAGCGATTCGTCTTATCGCTTTCGAGCTTGGGCTGAGGTTTTTTACGGACTATCTGGAGGGCAATGTCTATTTCAAGGTCAAAGGTCCGGGACACAATCTGGCCAGGGCCCTGGTGCAGTTCAGACTCACCAGGAGCATTGAGGAACAGGAAACAGCCATTCGGGCCGTCATCAGGGACTTGAGATGAAGAGCCAGGGCTTTTCCCTCAGACCCTTTCCATCTTCAAACCCCCTGCCGGAAATGAGGATCAGCGGTACGCTCGGTCGTTGGGGAAATGTTCTTTCCGTGAGCTACGATCTTCACGGCACTCTTGAGGCGATTGCAGTCCCTGCTCCTGCAGACAATCCTGGCCGCAGGGACGGCCTGTGGAATGAGACCTGTTTCGAACTGTTTCTCAGCCCTGACAATGCAGACCGCTACTGGGAGTTCAACTTTTCGCCCGCAGGCAATTGGAATGTCTATAGATTTGAAGCCTATCGGCAGGGTATGCACGAGGAGCAGGCCTTTGCAACTCTCCTCTTTTCCGTTCAGACCCATCCCGCGGCCCTGAACCTTTCTGTCGAGCTCGATCTCGAAAAGATCATCCCCCGCGACCAGGTCCTGAAGGTCGGCATCAGCGCAGTCATCAGGTCTGCAGCAGGCGCTTGCACCTACTGGGCATTGGTCCACCCCGGCGCGCAGCCCGACTTTCACAGAAGAGACGGTTTCATTATCGAGTGCTGATGCCGACCTAGGGCGTAAAAAGCAAAGAATAAATCAATTTAAAATGGGATGAATTAGCATACTCCAAAATAATAATTGACATATATCAGAGTAATAGCTATACTTCTGATGTGAACATCGATCTTGTTAGTATCACTCATTGCGCTCAGGTGATTTCCGGCTATTCTGCGAAAGGAGCTATTGCGGATGATCCGAACGGGAGAGTGCAGGTAATCACTGCCCAACATCTTACCAAAGGAGAACCCTATAATTACCGTCCTGCTCATAGGTTGCGGATAACACCTCCCCGCGATAGCGACAAGTATAATCTTGAACCGGGCGACATCCTTTTCATGTCTCGCGGCAGTAACAACTATGCTGTACTTCTTGAAAATATTCCGCAGCCGGCAATTGCTCCGTTAACCTTTTTCATCCTCAAACCGAAAACGGGGGTTGTCCCTGCGTATCTCGCTTGGTGTCTTAACCAGGAGCCTGTGAAGGCTCAGATTAACGCCATCCGGACGGGCGCGGGAACGCCCATGATCCCGCGAAAAGCATTCTCTGAAATTACCATACCTTTGCCATCCCTGGATAAACAGCTCTCGCTTGCAGCTCTCGCCGATCTTCAGGCAAGGGAGACGGCGCTGTTGCAACAACTGGTGCAGGAGACGGAGCGCATGCACAGGCTTACCGGACAACGTGTCCTAATAAATCTGACAGGAGCAATCGAACGATGACGAATAAAATATCTCAGCAGGAAATAAACGATATCCTCTGGCGGGCCTGCGACAGTTTCCGGGGAACCATCGATGCAACCGAGTACAAGGATTATATTCTCACTATGCTGTTTGTGAAATACATCTCCGATGTATGGCTGGACCACTACGATGCATATAAGCAGCAATACGGTCACAATGAGGAGCAGATTCGGCGGCGCATGGAAAGGGAGCGCTTTGTGCTGCCTGCAGAAGGTTCTTTCTATTTCCTCTACGACAACCGCGAAGCCCCCAATCTCGGAGAACTGATTAATATCGCTCTCGAAAAAATCGAGGTGGCAAACAAGGCCAAGCTTACCAATGTGTTCCGTAATATAGATTTCAACTCCGAGGCGCGGCTCGGCAATACCCGAAAGCGCAATCATATTCTTAAGCATCTCCTGGAGGATTTCGGCGATCCCCGCCTGAACCTCAGACCCAGCAGGATCGGTACGCTTGATGTGATCGGCAATGCCTATGAATACCTTATCGGCCGCTTCGCCGCAGGCGCTGGGAAAAAAGCAGGCGAGTTCTACACGCCCCCGGAAGTTTCGGTGCTTCTTGCCCGGCTCCTTGACCCCAAACCGGGAGAGCGGATATGTGACCCTGCGGCCGGTTCAGGCTCTCTCCTGCTTAAATGCGGACGGCATGTGCGCGAAATCCATAAGAGCCACAATTACGCACTTTTCGGTCAGGAAGCGATCAGCGGGACGTGGGCACTCTGCATGATGAATATGTTCCTGCACAACGAAAACAGTCCTCGCATCGAATGGGGTGATACTCTCCTTGAACCCAAGCTGATCGAAAATGACAAGCTCATGAAGTTTGATATTGTAGTGGCCAATCCTCCTTTCTCGCTTGATAAGTGGGGAGCGGATAAGGCAGGAGAAGAGGCGAAGCGCTTTAACCGCTGGCATCGGGGGCTACCACCCAAGAGCAAGGGGGATTATGCCTTCATCAGTCACATGATCGAGGCGTCAACGCAGGGAACCGGTCGTGTCGGCGTGGTCGTGCCCCACGGTGTGCTATTCCGTGGCGGCTCAGAAGGGATGATCCGCAAGGCATTGATTGAGGAAAACCTTCTGGATGCGGTTATCGGTCTGCCGGCAAACCTTTTCTTTGGGACGGGCATCCCGGCAGCCATTCTCGTCTTCCGGCGTGATAGGAGCAAGCGCACCGATGTGCTCTTTATTGATGCAAGTCGGGAGTTTGAGAGTGGCAAAAACCAGAACAAGCTGCGCGAAGACGTAGAAGTGGCAAAGATTGCCGATACCTATCGGAAGCGGAAGAGCGTCGACAAGTATGCATACCTGGCAAGCAGGGAAGAGATAAAAGAAAACGACTATAACCTGAATATCCCCCGCTATGTGGATACCTTTGAGGAAGAGGAAGAGGTTGATATCAAGGCAGTGCAGAAGAGGATCGAGGATATCGAAAAAGAGCTGGTGCAGGTCCGGGGAGAGATGGCAAAGTGCCTGAAGGAGTTGGGGCTATGACTTTTTATCCATGGCGTATGATAAGGCAGATTTCTATAGACAGCAGATGGGAATGCCGTTACACTAATAAAAGCATATCCCCCGCGCCTCTGCCTGGCATGCGTAATTCGGGGGATTTTCTTTTTTGGTGCGAATATGAGTGCTGACAAGCTCAGAAAAGCTTTCAGGATACTCTCCATCGACGGCGGTGGATTTCGCGGTGTCTATTCTGCCCATCTACTGAACTCCATTGAATCCAAGCTGAATATCAATCTGCTTGAGACCTTCGACTTGATCGCCGGCACAAGTACTGGCTCGATCATCGCAGCCGGGATTGCCTGCGGTATACCGGTTTCTACAATACTCCAGTTATACAAAGTTCACGGGCGAAGGATATTCTGCAAAAGAGCGCACGCACGACTGCCGATTATTTCCGGTCTTTTCGCCAGCAAGTATCACAACAATGCCTTGCAAGATGTTCTTCAGAGCACCTTCGGCGATAGGAAGCTCGGTGATATAAGCGCGCCTCTCATTATTCCATCCACGGATATTGGCAACGGATGTGTTCACGTTTTTAAATCAAAGTATGACGCCGGCTTTGTTCGCGACCCGGATGTCCTTGTTCGTGATGCAGTGCTGGCCTCCTGCTCAGCCCCGACATATTTTGACCCCTATAGGCTTAAGGAATATCTGCTGGTTGATGGCGGTCTGTGGGCAAATAATCCCTCACTCGTGGCTGTAGTTGATGCGAGTAAACGTCTGAAAATCGATCTGGATAGGATCAAGATATTATCGATCGGTACTGGTACAGTTAAGCAGTACTATCCCCAACAAGTTGGGCCTATAAAGAGACTATGCGGCTGGGGTTTTATGACGCGATGGGGCAGGGACAAACTAATAAACACGCTTCTATATTTACAAGCGTCAGCGGCGAGTAATATGGTCGGCTTGTTATTGAACGCGGAGCAAATACTGTCCTTGAATTTCGATACCGATGCTGCCATGGCGATGGATAATCCAAGGCTGCAGGATGATCTCGTATCGAAAGCTGACAAGGAATTTACATACAAATCGGAGACGATCAGGGCGTTTCTAAGCATGCAGGAGGAGGAATAAGATGTTTGTGGGGAATGAAGATCGGTTAAACGCGGTACTTGAAAACATTGCTGAGGCATTGGATATTTCTCCAAGCGAGTACGAAAGGGCTGTTGAGAGCTATCAGGCAGTCGGAAAATGGCTGGAAGAAGGATACGCCGAGTTTTATCCAGGCAGCACAGCCAGGCCGGAAATATATCCTCAAGGTTCAATCCGACTTGGCACTATCGTCCGGCCTATAAAGAATGGCTTAGAGGCCGACTACGATGTGGACTTAGTCTGCGAGCTCCAGGTTGGTCTGATTGACCCGTCGCCGAGCAATGCCGGCGCAGTGAAACACCAGGTCGGCAACCGCCTGAAATATAATAAGACGTATGCTGATAAGCTTGATCCTGAAGGTCGGCGCTGCTGGACGCTCGATTATATACGAAACGACGGCAACGGCTTTCATATTGACGTGCTGCCTTGCATCCCGGATGAGACCTCCACATCCCTCTATGCTGATACGGCAATTTCGGTAACGCATAAAGATAAAGAAGCCAATACATACGAGTTGAAGCCCAGCAATCCGAAAGGTTATGCGACATGGTTTGAGAGCCAAAATATTACATTCGTGGAACTCATGCCACAGCAGAAACAGGCTATTTTGGAGAAGGCAGTAAATCTGCAGACGCGGCAGGCTCTTTATAAAAGCATTGACCAAGTTCCCGATCAGCTGGTAAGGACACCTCTGCAGCGTGCAGTCCAAATTCTCAAGAGACACCGAGACATGCGCTTTGCCAGTGAAGAACGGAACAAGATTAAGCCGATATCGATCATCATCACGACTATCGCAGCGTCGCTCTACCAAGGCGAAGGGAATCTTTACTACACGCTGAAAAACATCCTCACAAAACTTGGCCTTTATGCGGAATTGCAGAAAAGCCAATTTGCAACTCTCCATGAAAGCATCGCGGGCCTTGGCCTGATAAGCAGGGAAGCTGATGGAACATGGGTCATACCAAATCCAGCAAACCCTGGGGAAAATTTCGCCGATCGCTGGCATGAAGACAATGACGCAAGAGCGCATGCTTTCTTTCAGTGGATAGAGATGGTTCAAAACGATTTGACTATCTTATTAGAAGGAGGCGACGCCGGCAACATTTTAACCGTGTTGGAATCAAGCTTCGGAACACGCGCAGTGAGTAAAGCATTGACTATGATCAGCCCCATGGGGCCAGCTGTGATAACCAAGAAAGGTGTGCCACACGTTGAAATTAGGAAGCCTCCTAAACCATGGGGATCTCGTGACTGAAACCGAGATAGAGGGTCTTATTCGGGCTCATGCAGCTGCTCTTCAAAAGAAGTACACCGCCTTGATGCTTACCGATTGTTCGCCAAGCGGTGGTGTTATTCAGGGTATGTTGCGCTTTACAGCTTCATACGATGGCATCGAGGATGTTATTGACGGTGCCTATCAGGTTGATATTCAAATACCAAGGCTATATCCCGATAGATTACCAACGGCCAAAGAGGTTGAAGAGAAGATCGAAAAGAGCTTCCACACAAATCCTGACGGAACCCTGTGTCTGGGCGCTCCCTTGGCTGTGATGAAGGCCTTTTCCGAATGCCCTAATCTAGTTGGTTTTGTTGAGAAGTGTTTGATTCCTTTCTTCTTTTCTTATGAGTATAAAAAGAAGCATGGCTTTCTTCCTTTTGGCGAGCTATCGCATGGTGCTGAAGGGATATTGGAGCACTATAGAGAACTGTTCCGGTGTGATGATGACTTGGCGACGCTCGGGTTGCTTCGAATATTAGCCGATAGCGATTATAGGGGGCACTATGGCTGTCCATGTGGGAAGCGCGCGCGTCTTCGGCAATGTCATGGCGATCAGATCAAGGAACTCTTTGAGTATCAAAGTCAGAATGAATATTTGAACGACTATGCACAAGTGATGTTTGCTATAAACAGAAAGAGGATACAAATTCCCAAAGCTGCGTTTAGTAAAACCATGGCGAAATATTTGAACGTAGCGGAATTACTACGTAAAGGAATTATAGGATGACGACCGCCATAATTGTCGGGTTGACTTAGGATGAAAGTTTGGCATATGCAAGAGATAGGTGCTCTAGGTAAAAAAGGTCGTCCAGCGGTCAAGGCTGGGCCCTTCGGATCTTCGTTAAGAAAAGATTCTTTCGTGGCAAGCGGCTATAGAGTATATGGTCAGGAACAAGTAATCGCTGGATGTCTAGACATAGGAACCTACTATATAGATGAACACAAATTCCAGTCTTTGAAGTCATGTGAAATACAAGAAGGGGATTTGCTGCTTAGCCTTGTAGGGACTATCGGCAAGGTGCTCGTCGTTCCACCTGATGCACAGCCCGGTATCATTAATCCTCGACTTCTCAGGCTTTCGCTCAATAAAGAAATAATTATTCCTGAGTTTGCAAAGATATATCTTGAAAGCCAAAACGTAACAAGACTACTTGCATCATGGGCACAAGGCGGAACAATGGGCGTACTGAACGCTGGTATTGTAAGCCAGCTTCCGATACCGCTGGTGCCTATTCGAGAGCAAAGAGCAATCGTCAGAACGGTATCATACTGGGACCATGCCATCGACCTCACCGAACGGTTGATAGCCGCTAAGGAGGAGCACATGAAATGGCTTATGCAGCAGCTCTTGACCGGCAAGCGGCGACTGAAGGGCTATAAGAAGGCATGGCAAGAAGTTCACATAAGGGATCTATTTAAGCCTGTTAAACGGAAAAATGATAAAGGTGTCACACGCGTACTCACAGCATCCGGCGCGCATGGCCTTGTAGATCAAACCGACTTTTTTAATCGTTCAGTTGCGGGTGGATCTCTCGATGGATATTATCTTTTAAAGCGTGGCGATTTTGCCTATAACCGCAGCGCCATGAAGGGATACCCGTATGGCGCTATCAAACGGCTCGACGAGTTTGAAGAGGGTGTGCTTTCAACGCTGTATTTATGCTTTGCACCTAGTGATGATAACCCCTGTTCGGAATTCTTCGAACACTATTTCGAGTGCGGTGCTCTTAATCAACAGCTACGAGAAATTGTTCAAGTTGGCGCACGTGCGCATGGACTACTCAATGTTACGCTTCACGACTTCTTTTCCTTGAAGATACTCTTTCCCCCGAAGGAGGAGCAGGAGAAGATAACGGCACATATCAATATTGCATATCAAGAACTCGACCTTCTCCGTCAGAAGCTCGAAGCCCTGAAAGAGCAGAAGAGAGGGCTGATGCAGCAGCTTCTGACCGGCAAGATACGAGTCAAGATGCAAGAAGATAAGAAAGCTGCGCGTCAAGGCAAACGGAAATGACCCTCTCCTATCTCGAAGACTTCGACTCGGTCATCCCGGCGATTCAGGTTCTGAACGCCCTCGGGTGGCAATACCTCAGCCGGGAAGAGGCTTTGCGGCTGCGAAACAACCGGCTGGATCAGGTGATTCTTTCGGGGATTCTGAGACCATGGCTTGAGGCTAACAACAAGATTGAGGTGAAAGGCGAGACTTATCTTTTCAGCGACGCCAACATCACTGAAGCGATCAGGCGGCTGACAAATGAGCCATTCGATGGCCTTGTCCGGACAAACGAAAAGATTTATCATCTTCTTACCCTCGGGACGAGTCTTGAGCAGACTATAGAAGGCGACAGAAAGGGCCGGTCTCTTCACTACATCAACTGGAATCAGCCGGAAAAGAACTTATACCATACTACGACCGAATTCGCGGTGGAACGCTCCCGCACCCACGAAACGGCACGGCCGGACATCGTCCTCTTCGTAAACGGAATCCCCTTCGTGGTGATCGAGTGCAAGCGCCGCGACAAAGACCACCAGGCAGGAGAAAAGCAGATCGAAGTCGCCATCTCCCAGCAGCTTCGCAATCAGAAGGACGACTGGATTCCGCATCTCTTCCAGTATGTCCAGATGCTTATCGGCACAAGCGTAAACAATTGCCGCTATGGCACGGTAGGCACACCCCGTAAGTTCTGGTCCGTCTGGAAGGAAGAAGGCAACTTTGAGCAGGCTGTCCATGCAGCTGCCAACCAGCGCTTTTTCCCTGATGTCGAGGCAAAACTCTTTGCTCCGCTTGAGGAAAAAGATTCTGAGGCCTACGGCGCAGCACGGCGGCATTTCAGCGAGCTATGGGCTGCAGGCGACCGCCTGCCGACAGAACAGGACAAAACCCTTTGGGCGCTGCTTGGACCAGTGCGGCTGCTCGAACTCATCTACGGCTATGTGGTATTTGATGCGGGTGTCCGGAAGATCGCCCGCTACCAGCAGTATTTTGCCGTAAAAGCGACTGTGGACCGGGTTGTACCGCTGCGGGAAGGTCAAAGACAGGGCGGCGTGATCTGGCATACCACAGGCAGCGGCAAGTCGATCACCATGGTCATGCTTGCCAAGGCCCTGGCACTGCATCCATCCATAACGAATCCCCGGGTGGTTATCGTGACCGACCGCGTGGATCTCGATGATCAGATTTGGCGCACCTTCGGCGCCTGCGGCAAAACAGCAGAGAAGGCCAATACGGGCGAGCAATTGGTCCGCTTGATTACCGAAGGAAAGGCCGGGGTTATCACCACCATTATCAATAAGTTCGCCACTGTACGTGGCAAATACAAGGTTAAAGACCCGAACCCCAACATATTTGTGCTTGTCGATGAAAGTCACCGTACCAATTATGGGACGGTAGCAGCTCAGATGCGACGGGTCTTCCCGAACGCCTGTTATCTGGGGTTCACCGGCACACCACTGCTAAAGAGAGAAAAAAGCACGGCTCGCAAATTCGGCGGGTTCATTCATTCCTACACCATGAGGGCAGCAGTGGAAGATGAAGCCGTTGCGCCCCTGCTTTACGAGGGCCGCATGGCGCTTCTTGAGCAGAACCGCGAAGCTATGCAACGCTGGTTCGACCGGGTAACGCAAAATCTCACTGAAGATCAGAAGGCGGACCTCAAGCGAAAGATCGCAACAAAAGAGGTGATTCAGAAGGCTGAGCAGCGGCTCCGCATGATCTCCTTTGATATCAGTACGCATTATCGGAACAATTTCCAGGGAACTGGATTCAAGGCCCAGTTGGCTACTGATTCCCGGACCAGCGCGATTCACTACCGCACCTTTTTCAAGGAGTTCGGAATGATTGATGCAGAGGTGATCATGTCACCGCCTGACACGCGGAGCGGCGAAGAATCCCTTGAAGAGGAGGATATTCCGCTGGTTACCTCTTTCTGGACCGAGATGATGAAGCGGTTTGGCAAGGAGGAAGAATACCTTCGGCAACTAATCAACTCTTTCGGCCGGGAAGATGGCATCGAACTGCTCATTGTTGTGAGCAAGTTGCTGACAGGTTTTGACGAGCCGAGGAACACGGTGCTCTACATCGACAAGCCGCTAAAAGAGCACAACATTCTCCAGGCGATTGCGCGCGTTAACCGTATCTATCCGGGCAAGGAGTTTGGGTACATTGTGGACTATCGGGGCATTCTCGGCCAATTGAACGAAGCGATGAACACGTACGAGGCCCTCGGCGGCTTTGATGCTGCAGATGTGGACCTAACCGGTGCAGTCATCGATACTCATGCGCAGGTACGTGCACTGCCGCAAAGGCATTCCGACCTGTGGGATATTTTTAAAGAGGTGCGCAATAAGAGCGACAACGAGGCGCTGGAGCAACATTTGGCTGCCGAAGACCGTCGGCAAGCCTTTTATGAAGTTTTGACCGCATTCCAGCAGACTCTTGCCGTGGCCCTTTCTACGGATCATTTTTATGACGAAACACCGGCAAACAGAATTGCCGCGTACAAAAATGATCTCAAGAGGTTTCGCAGCCTTCGCTCGTCTGTCCAGCAGCGTTTTTCCGAGACCATTGACTATAGCCAGTACGAGAAGCAGGTTCGTAAGGTGATGGACAGCCATATCCAGGCTCCGGATATCGAAGTCGTGACGAAGCTGGTTAATATATTTGATGTCGAGGCATTTGACGCGGAGGTTGAACGGCGCGTGGGCCCCGCAGCAAAAGCCGACACCATCGCCAGCCGACTGGTCAAAACTATTCATGAAAAGATCGACGAGGATCCCGTCTTTTACCAGAAATTCGCCGACCTTGTGCAGCAAGCCATTGAAGACTATCGGCAGCAGAGGATCACGGATGCAGAGTACCTGAGCAGAGTTCAGGAATACCTCGGAAAGGTGCGGCAGGGTCATGACGATGAAATACCGGAGGACTTAAGGGGCTATCGGGAAGCACCTGCGTATTTCGGTGTCGTAGGCGAAGTTCTCGAAAGTTATGGATCCGAAGCTGTAGAACGAAAAAAGATTGCGACAGAGATTGCTATCGATATCGAAAAGATTCTTAACCGCTTGAAAGGGCGGGACTGGATTTCGCGGGATGATCTGCTGAAAGACATGCAAAATGCTATTGATGACTATCTGTTTGAAGCCAGGGGGAAGTATGGTCTCACCCTATCTACTGAAGATATGGACGAGATCATCGAACGCTGTCTTTCCATAGCCAGGAAACTGGCAGGCGGCTGATGAATAACATAGACGAAGTTATGTGGGGATCTCTCAGAATTCCCTATACCTATCGGTTCAGCCGTCGGAAGACCCTCGGCCTCCATGTGTATCCGGACCTTTCGGTCATGGTCTCAGCACCGCTTGGCACGAAGCAGGAACGGATCCGTTCATTCGTTAAACGGCGGGGTGGGTGGATAAGGAAGGCCTGGCAAGAGTTTGACCTCTATTTACCGAAACTCCCCCCTCGCCGGTATGTGCGTGGAGAAACTCATCGGTACCTCGGAAGACAATACCGTTTGAAGGTAGAACAGGGCCGGGAGGATGCAGTGAAGTGCCTCAGAGGGTATCTTCTGGTTACAACGAAGGCTGTACCAAAGGCGTTTGCAGTCAACGCCCTTCTCACAAAGTGGTATCGGATGCACGCTGAAGTTATCTTTGCCGAACGATTGCAGTACTGTTATGAGAAAACAAAGCGGTTAGATATCCCTCTGCCTCGCCTGCAGATCCGTCGGCTGGTCAACAGATGGGGCAGTTTCTCTCTGGCCGGCCGGGTCACCCTGAACCTTGATCTTGTAAAGGCCCCAAAAGACTGTATTGATTACGTTATTCTTCATGAACTCTGCCATTTCAAAGAGAAGCATCATGGGCCGCGTTTCTGGAATCTTATGCGTCGAGTGATGCCCGATTATGAGGCAAATCGGAAAAAATTAAATCTGCATGCAGAATGACCCCGTGGCAGCGTTCTATTTTTTTGTTCGCTATAATATGGCATGATCAGAAGCCGTTTGTTATTAAAATAGGCCACTGTCATTCCTGGTAATACGTCATCGCTTCGGGGACCAATTTTTCGATATCAGCGATCCGTTTCTTGTCCGCCGGATGGGTGCTGAGGAAATCAGGAACCGATGAACCCTTTTTCGTTCCGGCCATACGTTCCCAGAAGCCAACTGCCTCACGGGGATCATAACCGGCCATTGCCATAAAGATCAGTCCTAAGCGGTCGGCCTCTGACTCCTGGAGCCTGCTGTACGGGAGCAATACGCCCACCTGTGAACCGACACCAAAGGCGGTCATGAACAAGTCGCGCGTTGCCTCAGACTTCTCTGCCAGGGCAACTGACAGCGCCATGCCGCCCATCTGCGCCACAAGCCCCTGGCTCAGCCGTTCATTGCCGTGCTTGGCGATGGCATGGGATATCTCGTGGCCCATCACGACAGCCAGGCCTTCCTCTCCGTCGGCAAGCGGCATGATGCCTGTATACACGACGACCTTCCCCCCGGGCATACACCAGGCATTGATCGCATCGTCCTTCACGAGATGAAACTCCCATTGATACCCTTCCAGGTGGTCCGACATCTTTTGATCAGCGAAATATCTTTCCACGGCACGCCGGATCCTTCTGCCCACTCTGCCGACCATCTTTGCCTCGGGCGTGCCGGTAATAACTTCGTGTTTTTTTAAGAAGTCATCGTACTCATTATAGCTCATGCTCATGAGCGTATCTGACGGCACAATATTCAGCTGCTGCCTTCCGGTGATCGGCACGGTCTGGCAGGAAAGAACAAGCACCAGCATGGTCAGGGTTGCAAAAAGCTGTTGTCTCATGGATGCACCTCTCGAAGGATCTGCGCTATAAGCTGCCGGTTACGATTTCATTATCCAACAGTCATCCTGATGTGTCAATGCCGATGCACAATGATTTTTCTGCGTGATGACCTGCCAACGCGTCATTTCACGGACAAGCGTCGGTGAAGATCATCACTATCTTCCGACATAGCGCAAAAGAGAAGACTATTTTTTCGTTATTTGCTTAGGATGGCATGTTCGCTTATAGTGCTTGAGTCTCTCTTTATCTGCTCCTCTTGTCGCTGTAGAAACGTTTCCAAGTTACAAAGATGTTATTGCGGTAATTCACCAAAGACTTCTGCCCATGAGGGCATGTCGCCCTGAGGCGACCACGAGTATTATCGAAAGAGGAGGTATAACATGATGAACATGGAGAGGGTTTTAATCAAGGCACTGGGGTAAGTAGTCGGCTTCATGCTTGTCTTTGGTCTGGTGGCGACTGTTTCGTACGCCACGACAAAGGGAGAGATTAACGCACGTGTCAAGGCAGTAATGGACAGGTTCAAAAAGGATGTAAAAGGTGCAAATGAGTATCTCAAAGTGGCAAAGGGGGTGCTCGTCATTCCCAATGTCACCAAGGCCGGATTATTCATTGTGGGCGGCCAATACGGCCAGAGTGCATTTCGTGTTGGGAGCAGGACAGCTGGCTATTACAGTCTGGCAGCGGGGTCGGTGGGGTTTCAGATTGGCGCTGAAAAGTATGACCTGATAATCAATAGTACTACAGCCATGTCACTGAAGAAGTTTTAGTCCAGCGAAGGCTGGAAGGTGGGTGCCGACGCCGAGGTGATCATGATTGCCGCTGCTGTTGACGCGTTAACATAGCATCTGTCGCGGGGAGTTGCTCCCCGCCCAGCACCTCTGACCCTCGCATCTTTTCAGACATCGAGGCTGAGTGAAAGACAAAACGGGCAGCGTTAACGCAGCCTCGTCGCAGATAGCTGTCTTCTTTTTTCCCTGCTGAAGGGCTCTTTTTTTGAAAAAGATATATTTATATGATATTCTTTGTAAATGAGTCAGATGAAAGAAATTATTGAATGGCTGCTCACTGTTGAAAAGCTTGCCGATGAACTGTATCGGAAGGTATCAGAGACCGTAATAGAAGATGAAAACATGTCGGACTTCTTCTTTCATCTCGCAAATGAAGAAGCCTGGCACGGTCAGATCATGCAGAACGCCCTGGACTGTCTGGAATATACTTCCCAGCCGCCTTCGCCGATAATCGTGGATGATATGACACGGTCAAAGATCGAATCGGTCTTTGTGAAGCACAGGGAGCTGCTGGAGGCGGGTAGCTTCAGCAGGGCGCAGGCCCTGGAGTGTCTTTCCCTGACCGAATTTTCCGAGTGGAATGATATCTTCATTTACGTGGTCAGCGCGCTGAAAGAAGAGAGGAAGTTCATGCAGGTGGCGGCAAAAATGCACCGTCACGTCAAAGAGATAGAGAATTACCTGAAGGCGCAGCCGGAGGGCAGCCAGCATCTGCATCTCATCAGAAACTTGCCCCCCATCTGGAAGGAGAGCATGCTCATTATCGATGATGACGCGCCGCTGACCAATTTTCTCACGAAACTCTTTGCCGATGATGCACAGATCGAGACGGCGCATAATGGCAGAGAAGGGCTCGATAAGGTCAAGGAGAAATATTTTGACGTCATCATCTCGGATGTGCAGATGCCGGTTATGGACGGCATGGAGTTTTACCGCAGAGCTGCAGCGCATGATCCCCTTATCGGACAGCGTACGCTTTTTTTCACCGGATCGACGCAGCCGAACGTCATTGAGTTCTTCCGAAGAAACGGACTGAGACATCTTATGAAGCCGGCGCGCATCAGGGAGATCGTGAATAAGGTCGCTGAGATCATGCCCGCTGTGAACAGGGAGCAGTAACTTTCTTTATCGCAGCGCACCGGTCACGTCCCGGTTCGGCTGATGATTCTTTTTTACCCGTCTCCTGAGGAAGGGCTCATCAAACTGATCAACAAATATCCCGCTTGGATCGGTAAGTGCTTCCCCGGCATCAGGCATGCGGGAAGACCCATAGGTCGGACAATTGCCCCCTGCCGCTGCCGAGGGTTCACCCCCCTAAAAGCTCATTGAGTTTTCTTTGGCGGGCAGAAGCGCGCCGTCCGGAGACCTGCTTCTCTCTTGTGCCGACTCGCCGGCGGCGCAGCGACGCCACAGAGCATAAAACGCACGATGGCGCTGTGGTAGCGCTATATCTTCCCGTTTCCCGCGTCTGATTGCAATGAGAGATATCGCAGGCAGCTGTTCCGCATTCATGCACGGTTATCCGGCATTGCCTGATGCAGCCGCTTCCTTCGCAACGGCAGCATCGTGCGCGCGGTCTTTCGTATGGTCGCGGGCGATGAGCATATAGATGGAAGGTACGACAAAAAGGGTGAAGAGGGTGCCGACGAACATACCGCCCACCAAGACCAGGCCGATGGAGTTACGGGCGGCTGCGCCGGGGCCGGTGACGAGAGTGAGTGGAAAATGGCCGGCGATCGTGGCTGCAGTGGTCATCAGGATCGGCCTCAGACGGGTCATGGCTGCCTCGCGGACCGCTTCCGGTTTTGTGCGTCCCTGCAGCTGGAGCTGGTTGGCAAACTCAACGATCAGGATGCCGTTCTTCGAAACGAGCCCCACGAGGGTCACGAGCCCGACCTGCGAATAGATGTTCATCGTCGTGGTCCAGCCATGGGTCCAGAAGGCGACGCTGGGGTCGGGCATCTTCAAAAAGGTGAAGATCAATGCCCCGAACATGGCCAGCGGCACCGACCCTGCAAGGATGACAAAGGGGTCGCGGAAGCTGTTGAACTGAGCAGCCAGCACCAGGAATATGAGAATGACCGCGAGACCGAACGCAGGCAGAAATTTGTTGCCCTCAGTGCGAAGCTGACGAGACTCTCCCGTGTAGTCGACCACGTATCCCTTGGGAAGGATCTTCGCAGCCTCATCCTCAAGGAAGCGGAGGGCCTCGTCCAGAGGCCGCACCGACACGCCGCTGATCTTGACGGCATTGAGCTGCTGGAAGCGGTTGAGAGAACGCGGCACCACAGAGTCGCTGATCGTGGCAACGCTGCTGAGCGGGATCATTTTGTTGTCGGGACCGGTCACATAGACGTTCCTGAGTTGTTCAGGATTGAGGCGGCCGACCCGCTCGATCTGGGGGATGACCTTGTAGCTGCGGCCCGAGATATCGAACCGGTTGACAAAATCCCCGCCCACCATGCCGCCGAGGTCGGAGCCGATCTGCTCGAGGTTGAGACCGAGTGCGGCGACCTTATCACGGTCGATAACGAATTCGGACTGGGGTTGATCGACCTTTACGTCGATCTGTGGGGGAAAGGCGAACATGCCGCTCTGTATGGCCTTCAGCTGCAACTGTCGGGCGAAATCCAGGATCTGGCCGGTCTCGGCAGTCGACGCCAGGATGAACTCCACGGGAAATTGTCCCCCTCCCGGAAGGGCCGGCGGCGTAACCGGAAAGGTCTGGATGCCGGTTATCCGCAGCAGCTTCTGCTGCACCTCAGGCATGATCCGGAATATGTTTCGCTCCCGCTCGTCCCACGGCTTGACTACCATGCCGCCGAACCCCGAGTTGGGGAAGGTGATCTGAAAGGTGAAGTCGGTCTCGGGAATGCTCATGAACGCCTGGTTGACCGCTGCAGCATAGCGGCTGTTCTGGTCAAGGGTCGAGTTTGCCGATGCGTCGAGGATGCCGAAGATTACTCCCTGATCCTCTGTCGGCGCCAGTTCCTTTGCCGACATGACGAACATCGGTACGGTCAGCAAGGAGACGACGACCCAGACCGCATAGACTGCGGGCCGCGCCTGCAGGGTCGCATCGAGCAGTCGACCATAGGCGTTTCTGAGACGCCGGAAGTCCCGGGCAATGCGACCGGCCAGACCGCGTTCTTCTGTCTCCGGCTTCAGGATCTTCGCCGACATAACGGGTGAAAGCGTCAGGGCAACGATACCGGATATCGTGACGGCGCCGGCGAGCGTGAAGGCAAACTCTCGGAAGAGCGAACCGGTGAGCCCGCCCTGCAGTCCGATGGGAAGATAAACCGCGGCAAGGGTAACGGTCATAGCGATGATCGGGCCGACGAGTTCTCGGGCACCGAGCATTGCCGCCTCAAGCGGCAGTCTCCCTTCGCCGATGTGGCGCTCTACATTCTCGACCACGACGATGGCATCGTCAACGACGAGCCCGACTGAGAGGACCACAGCCAGCAGCGTGAGCAGATTCACTGTGAAACCGAAGGCCTGCATCAGAAAGACGCCGCCGATAAGGGATACAGGAATCGCAACAACCGGGATGAGAACCGAACGGAACGACCCCAGGAAGAGAAAGATCACGACAACGACAATAAGGAGGGTATCCCCCAGGGTCTTGAGCACCTCACGGATCGCATTGTTGATGTAATTTGTCGCATCGTAGGCCACGCGGGCCTGCAGACCGGTCGGCAGACCGCGCTGGATCGCCTCCATTTCCCTGTGCACCCGCTTGATCACGTCGATAGAGTTGGCATTGGGCAGCGGCCAGATGCCCATG
>DKBH01000042.1 GCA_002451165.1 Nitrospiraceae bacterium UBA6905 | reverse complement strand
TCCACCCGGCCCGTCACCACCGTCCCCCGTCCCGATATCGAAAATACATCCTCTATCGGCATCAGAAACGGCTTGTCGATCGGACGCTCCGGCGTCGGAATATAGCTGTCCACCGCTGCCATCAGCTCATGCACGCACTTGTACTCCTCCGCATTGGGGTCCGTGCTGCTGCTCTCTACCACCTTCAGCGCGCTGCCCTTGACAATCGGTATCTTGTCCCCCGGAAACTGGTACTTCGACAGCAGTTCCCTCACCTCCAGCTCCACCAGATCCAGCAGCTCAGGGTCGTCCACCATGTCCNNGCCGTCAGCGTCGTCTTGCCGTGGTCTACGTGTCCAATCGTCCCCACGTTACAATGCGGCTTCGTCCTCTCAAATTTCGCCTTTGCCATTTCGCCTCCTTCATAATCCAGCGGACGGTTTTCAGAATAGACTGGGCTGAACCTTTCCCCTGATTACTGTATGCTAATTACTGCTATTCGCCTTTTACCTTGGCAATGATGCCTTCAGCGATACCCTTCGGTACTTCATCGTAATTCGAGAACTGCATGGTGTACGTTGCCCTTCCCTGTGTCCGCGAGCGGAGGTCTGTTGCATAGCCAAACATCTCGGAAAGGGGAACCTGCGCCCTTATCACCTGGGCCTTTCCTCTCTTTTCCATACTCTGTATTTTGCCTCTCCGCGAGTTGAGGTCACCGATGACGTCTCCCATATACTCTTCCGGAGTCACGACTTCAACATTCATGATAGGCTCAAGAATGACGGGTCTAGCCTTCTTGGCAGCCTCTTTAAACCCCATGGACCCGGCTATCTTGAAGGCCATTTCCGAAGAGTCGACCTCATGGTATGAACCGTCGGTAAGCGTTACCCTAAAATCAACAAAAGGATACCCTGCAAGGACCCCACCGTCAGCAGCCTCCTTGATACCCTTTTCTACGGCGTTCCAGTATTCGCGGGGGACCGTACCGCCTACTATCTTGCTGACAAACTCAAAACCCTTTCCAGCTTCCAGCGGCTCCATCTCAAGATATACGTGACCGTACTGGCCTCGGCCGCCACTCTGCCTGACAAACTTGCCCTCAGCTTTGGATGCAGTACGAACTGTCTCCCGGTAGGCCACCTGAGGCTTCCCAACATTTGCGCCAACCTTGAACTCCCGCGTAAGCCTGTCCACAATGATCTCGAGATGAAGTTCGCCCATACCCGAAATAAGCGTCTGGCCGGTCTCCTCATTGTTCGATACCCTAAACGAGGGATCCTCCTGGGCAAGTTTTGCAAGTGCCTGCGAGAGTTTCTCCTGGTCTGGCTTTGTCTTCGGCTCGATTGCCACAGAGATGACCGGGTCAGGGAACTCCATGGCCTCAAGCACCACCGGCGACCTCTCATCACAGAGTGTATCACCCGTCAGCGTACTCTTGAGACCCACAGCAGCAGCAATGTCACCGGCAGAAACCTCCTTAATATCCTCTCTTTTATTTGCATGCATCTTCAGGAGTCTTCCGACGCGCTCCTTCGAGCCCTTCGTAGAATTATAAACATAGGACCCCGCATTCATGGTCCCGGAATAGACTCTCAGAAAAGTAAGCTGGCCAACAAAGGGATCCGTCATCACCTTAAACGCAAGCGCAGCAAACGGTTCCTTTGCATCTGGCTTACGAATTTGCCCTGACGCATCATCGGACGATTTGCCGGTAATCGGCGGGATATCATACGGGGAGGGAAGGAAATCAACAATGGCATCGAGCAGGTGTTGGACACCCTTATTCTTGAATGCTGTGCCGCAAAGTACCGGCGTCAGTTTCATTTCTACCGTACCCTTTCTCAATGCCGCGCGGATCTCATCAGCCCCTACCTCTTGTCCGTCAAGGAACTTTTCCATGACCTTCTCATCCACATCAGAGATAGCCTCGATCATTTTCTCCCGATACGCCTTAGCCTGTTCGAGGTATTCGGCAGGGATATCGCCTTCAACATATTTTGCGCCAAGCGTCTCGTCGTCATAAAAAAATGCCTTCATCGAAATGAGGTCGATCGGTCCCCTGAAGTGGTCCTCGGCGCCGATTGGTATCTGCACGGGGACGGGGTTGGCTCCGAGCCTGTCTACCATGCTGTTGATGCACATATAAAAATCAGCGCCCATTCTGTCCATCTTGTTCATGAAGGCGATGCGCGGGACATTATATTTGTTCGCCTGGCGCCACACGGTCTCGGATTGCGGTTCAACACCCGAGACAGAATCGAACACGGCAACAGCCCCGTCGAGCACCCTGAGGGAGCGTTCCACCTCTATGGTGAAATCCACATGGCCCGGCGTGTCGATGATATTTATCCTGTGGTTACGCCATGTACAGGTAGTTGCAGCTGACGTAATGGTAATTCCCCGTTCCTGCTCCTGAACCATCCAGTCCATGACCGCGGTGCCTTCATGGACCTCTCCAATCTTATAGGTTACCCCCGTATAGTACAGGATCCTCTCGGTAGTCGTGGTCTTCCCTGCATCGATATGTGCCATGATACCGATATTTCGTGTTGTTTCTAAAGGACCCCGTGACAAGATATATCTCCCCTAAGCTCGTTACCATCTATAATGGGCAAATGCCTTGTTGGCATCAGCCATCTTATGGGTATCTTCCTTCTTCTTGATGGAAGAACCCGTGTTATTAAATGCATCGAGCAGTTCTCCAGCAAGCCTCTCCCGCATGGTCTTCTCTCCACGCCCCCGGGAATAGTTGATGATCCATCTGAACGCTAGAGCCATGCGGCGCTGCTGTCTGATCTCTACCGGCACCTGATAGGTTGCCCCGCCAACCCTTCTCGGCTTGACCTCGAGAAGCGGTTTCACATTTTCAAGCGCTGTCTTGAACACCTTGAGCGGATCATTGCCAGTCTTTTCCTTGATGATGTCGAATGCACCATAGCATATATTCTCAGCCGTGGACTTCTTTCCGCTCTCCATAATGATCGTTATAAACTTACTCACGACCTTGCTGTTATATTTCGGGTCTGGCAACATCTCTCTTTTTTCTGCAACTCTTCTTCTCGGCATTTTCTGACTCCGTAATTACTTAGGCCTCTTGGTTCCGTACTTGGATCTACCGCGCCGTCTGTCATTGACTCCCTGTGAATCGAGCGTTCCCCTGATAATATGGTACCGCACACCGGGAAGGTCCTTTACCCTTCCACCCCTGATCATCACGATCGAGTGCTCCTGAAGGTTATGGCCTACCCCAGGGATATACGCGGTAACCTCCATGGCGTTGGTCAGCCGTACCCTGGCGACCTTCCTCAACGCAGAGTTGGGTTTCTTTGGCGTCGTCGTGTAAACCCTGGTACACACGCCCCTCCTCTGAGGACACGATTTCAGTGCAGGGCTTTTCGTCTTCTTGACCAGGGTCTTACGCCCCTGTCGTACTAACTGTGCAATCGTAGGCACGTTTCCTCCAAAAATGAAAAGTGAATAATCCTCTCTACCACGGGAAAACCTTGCAAGTTTACCAGAGATACTTTTAAAAAGTCAAGAATTTTATGGCCGTTACTCGACTACACCGCAAGGGGTCCCGGCAATGTGAAATCAAATTATAGCATTGCAGGGCAAAAAAGTGTACTTTTTTGAGGTGTGCTGGCAGTTCATACTGTTGAATCAATGTCTGAAAGCCCGCTGTCCTGTAAATACCATGGTAACACGCGGGTCAGCATGGTTGCAGGCTTCTATGGACTCGAAGTCACGCTCTGAGCCCCCGGGCTGAACAACCGCTGATATCCCCTCCCTAATGCCGACATCAATGCCGTCTCTGAAGGGAAAGAATGCGTCCGATACCATGGCGGCGCCTATGAGTCCGCCATGCGCCTTTTTCGTCTCTTCATCTATGCCGCGCAGCAGGGCAATATCCCGCTTCCCTTGAGATATCTCAAGCTCGAACGTCTTGTAGGGGACTCCGTAGGACCTGTAACAGAGCGCGTCAGCATACTTCGTATACGCCTTGAAGATGGCGATCTCTGCAACGCCGACCCGGTCTTGTTCGCCGGTACCGATCCCTATCGTAACTCCATCCTTTACATAGATCACAGAGTTTGAGGTGACCCCCTGTTCCACGTGCCAGCCAAACAACATGTCAGCAAGCTCCTGCTCCGTGGGCTGCCGCTCAACCGCGTATTCCCGTCCTTTATATACCGTCCTCGCAGGCAGGAAGTCAGCTGCTGTCCGGATCTTGTTCACCGGCGACTGCTGCACGATTATACCGCCGTCGATTAGCGACTTGAAGTCAACGAACCGCAGCGCGCAATACTGCTCAAGTTGCGCTATCTTGCCGACCCGCACGATCCTGAGATTCCTGCGCAGCGCGAGGATATCAACCGCGCCTTCTTCGAAATCTGGTGCCGCCACAACTTCAAGGTAGTTGCTGCTCACCATCTCAGCAGCCTGCCGGTCTAAAGAACGGTTCACCACAAGGCACCCTCCGAACGCAGCTATCCTGTCTGCCATATTCGCCTTGTTATAGGCTTCTGCAACCGTTGCGCCATATGCCACGCCGCTCGGATTATTATGCTTCATAATTGCAGCTGCGGGTCGTTCAGAAAGGAATTTTAGAATATTTAGTGCATTATCTATATCGGTGAGATTCGTTTTCCCCGGATGCTTTCCGGCCTGAATCATGTCTACCTCAGAAATGCTGCTTACCAGCCCGTTTCCGGGATTGATGAACCGGCAGTCTCCCAGCACAAGATTGCCATTTACCAGCTCATAGAGTGCCGCCTGCTGATCCGGGTTCTCCCCATAACGAAGACCCTTCTCGATAAGTTCACCGGTATCCCCGTCGGGTATCTTCCAGGCTCTCTTGCGGTAAATAAGCGTCTGTTCCCCAAATCCGATGGTCATGGTATCCGGAAACTTGTCATCCATAATGGTCTTATACATTTTTTTTAAATCTGACATATGCTTCTCCTTATCATAACATGCTGCAGACGCAGCATAGAGATTATCCTGACACCAAAATGGCAGTGCATAACAAATCTGAAAGAGACGACACCTTCCCGGAAACCTCGTTTAGCTAAAAGAACCCACCGGCAGTAGGAATCAAGATAGCATGAGGGCTATGCCCTTCATCCGCGGATTGCTCATTATATCGCAGTTCGCCAGGTGCCTGCAATCGTAGCAACATGAAACGCTATTGACTTTTCGGACGGACACTGGCTCAATAAAAAAAACTTACGTGTGGAGTTGTCATGAGACGTATTGCAAATTTTCTGTTCGAAGCTGGCATGCTGAAACGTACGCCGCGGACGGGGTTCCAGTTCCTGGGCTCCGGAGCCGAATCTGTGGCGGAGCACATATTCAGAACGGTTTATATCGGCTTCGTTCTCGGGAATCTTGCGTCCGATGTGGATAAGGATAAACTCCTCAAAATGTGCTTGTTCCATGACCTTCCCGAGGCCAGGACGGGTGATTTGAACTACGTGAACAAGAAATACGTAAAGGCTAATGAAAAAAAGGCTGTCAATGATCTGGCAGATACCCTACCCTTCGGTGACGAAATCAGGGAACTGATCTTCGAATTCATGCAGGGAGAGAGTCCGGAGGCAAAGCTTGCCTATGATGCGGACCAGCTTGAGATGATCGTTGCCCTCAAGGAATACAAAGACCTTGGCAACACCTATGCGGAAGAATGGCTCGATTTTGCGCTCAAAAGGCTCAGGACCGATATCGCTCGTGAGCTTGCTGTTGCTATCCTTGAGACAGACTCTTCCCTTTGGTGGTTTTCAGATAAGAGTAACTGGTGGATACGGGGAGATAAAGACTGAATGCGCTGGAACAGTACCCTGTGCCCAGTTGCATGTATGCCAACTACGGTCGGGCGCCTGACATTCCGAATGCTTCGTAGTCCGGCAAGTTTTTAAACCGCTTTTTCCAGCCTTCCCGCAACTGCATCAATGAACTCTTCGGTCAGGGCATACCTCGAAACTCTTGGCTCTGCAATAAGCATAAGGTCCTTTGTCATTGTCCCCTGTTCGACTGTTTCGATTACTATCCGTTCTATGGTTTGCGCGAAGGTCATAACATCCGGCGTGTTGTCCAATTCAGCTCTCTTGGAAAGAGCTCCTGTCCAGGCGAAGATCGACGCGATCGAGTTAGTAGACGTCGTCTCGCCTTTCATATGAGCATAGTAATGCCGCATGACGGTGCCGTGAGCCGCCTCGAATTCGAATTTGCCGTCAGGCGAGACAAGAACCGAGGTCATCAGTCCAAGACTCCCAAAGCCCGATGCTATCATGTCGGACATGACGTCACCGTCATAATTCATGCACGCCCAGAGCATGCCGCCATCAGACTTCATTACCTGCGCAACTGCATCGTCGATCAGCATGTAGCGGTATTTTACCCTTACATTTTCCAGCGTATTCTTTGATTTCTCAATCTCCTCCGCAAAAACATCCCGGAAGAATCCGTGGTATTGCTTTGAAATCGTATCTTTCGCGCCAAACCATATATCCACCTTTTCGTTCAATGCATTGTTGATGCAAGCCTTAACGAAACTCCTGATGGATAGCTCCGTATTGTGCATTCCCATGATCACTCCCGGACCCTTGAAGTCATGGATATGCATGGTCAGCCTTTTGCCGCCGGCAGCTGGCGTAAAAACAAGTTCAGCGGTACCGGGCTCATGAACAATAGCCTCCGTGCTCTTGTAAATGTCACCATATGCATGTCTCCCGATGATGATAGGCTTTTTCCATGACCTGACGGCTGGCGGAATGTTCTTGATAATGATCGGCTTGCGGAAGACCGTACCGTCGAGGATCGAGCGGATGGTAGCATTGGGGCTTTTCCACTGTTGCTTGAGACTGTACTCCTTAACACGAGCGGCATTGGGCGTGATCGTCGCGCATTTAACACCGACACCATAATGCTTAATTGCGTTAGCCGCATCCGTTGTCACCTGATCGTCCGTCTCATCCCGGTGACGCAGTCCAAGATCAAAATACTTCAGATCCACATCAAGGAACGGATATATCAGTTTGTCCTTGATATACTGCCAGATGATCCTCGTCATTTCATCACCATCCAGCTCGACGATGGGACTCTTCACCGTTATTTTGTCAGCCACGCAATCCTCCCTCACGAAAATATTGGTGCTAATTTAAAAGCTCTCCGGTATCAATGTCAACTGGCGATGTGCTGCCGTCGGGCTTTGCCATATGTTATATTAAGTTGTTCCCTGTGGCAGGATATGTCGACATTTCTAAGGAGTAGGATCATGGCAGAAAGAGGGTTTAATGATATGCCCCACAATGAGTTTTCTCCGGAGGACGATGCTATCTATATGGAGGCACTTGCACAAGTGAAGGCTGGTCTGTATAAAGGCCTTGACTTCGAAACTGCGGGTGCAATGATTAGTATCAGGGACAAGAATCTTCGGGAGACGGTCCTTGACGATGTCCTCAAGGTTATCATCGCAGAAGAGCATTTTGCCGCAAATATCCCTCTTGAGCAGATCAGCAGGAAGCTGAATGTCTCGATTGAGCGCATAGAGAAAGCCCTTAAAGAGATGTTCGAGGACGTTGAAAGATCCGCTGTTGATACCTTTTATAAGGACACGGAACACGGTACGGAACAGTAGTATTCTCATCGTCATCCTGCACTTTCTTTTCCCCTTGCTTGCGGACATGCTCTTTGGGAGAAGGCGCTTGACAACATCATAAAAGGCAATAAATTCAAGATTATTGGTGCCCGCATGGGGGCAGTTCATGAAATATCGCCAAGGACGAGAATGCCGACAAAAAGATTATTTTTGCTCGCCTGCAGCCGGTAATTGACATGTGAAGAATCTTTTAGTGTGGTGAATGAAAATGGTATCACCAATTTACTATGCTCCACATTCATGCAGCTTCATGGACAGTCAGATCGCCAGGTCTTTTCCCAGGGAACACGGCATACTCGCAGCGACGCATAAAGGGGTAGCGAATGCTACAGGTGGAGTCAGTATTTGCGGCAAAGCAGAAGTTTTACCTATGTTACATCATCCCCCCGCCCGGGTGGAAATAGAGATTTAGGCAAATACGGTTAGGTCGATTATGTCTTTTTGCTTTGACACCTCACCTACAGATTTGAAATCACGATCTCTCTACCGGGCATTCTCATCCGCGAAACTATCGGGCAGTCCGCTGTGTGTCATTTCAGAATTGCCGGGGAAATAATCTTTCCGAGAGAAAGCTATGGGAATGTGCTGAGAAAAAGTTGAGCTGAATAATCCTGAACAGGTAATATATATAGTGGTAACGCCATTTGTCCCCGAAAAGAGAAGATCTTTCTTGAGATCAACAAGGACTCTTATACACTGATAATGAACCCCCTCCCCGGACTAAAGTCCGGGGTTTCAGGGCTTCTGCATCTGTGGCCTAGACCGATGGCCTCGCCACACGATGCAAGAATGGCCTCCGCTTCGCTCCGGGCGGCCATTCATCCCCAGGCTTAAAAGCCATGGGGTTTTCTGGCCGTTTTTATAAATTATGAAGCTGATGCAGTTAGTCAATTTGAAAAGATCGATCTACTCATAGCAGCACCTGAAAGAAATCACATATGGTCCTACAAGAATATTCGAAACATACGGAGGTCGTATAGCTATGATATCTCGAAGGGCATTCATGCTTGGCTTGGCTGCCGCGGTCGCCACCTATCCCGTTTCGGGCGCATTCGGCAGTTGGCCGGAAGAGAGAACACTCTATGCGTACAATGTTCATACTAACGAATCTCTTGAAATAACTTATTTTTCTCAAGGTTCGTATGACACCGCTGCACTTGAAAAGATTAATTATCTTCTGCGCTGTCATTATACCAATGAGGTGCATCCCATGGATACCGGTGTCCTCGACCTCCTCTGCGACGTAAAGGAAAGACTGGGCAGCAGCGGCCCGGTTGAGGTTATCTCCGCATACCGGTCGCAGGAATACAATGACATCCTGAGGGCTCAAAGCAGGAGTGTTGCTCGCAATAGTTTTCATCTGCAGGGGCTAGCCATAGATTTTAAGGTCAGCGGCGTACACCAGAAATCGGTTGCGCACGTTGCCAAGTCGTTCTTTGCGGGCGGTGTTGGGATGTATCGTGATTTTGTTCATATTGATGTCGGCCCTGTCAGATACTGGTAAGGACGGGGATCATCTGAAAACATAGCAAACAAGGAAATAGAATATGGGAAAAGAAGCAAAGCAGATCAAGGAACTCTTTCAGGATATCATTCAGCATGTCAGGATTAATCATGCTGAACTTATAGACAAGGCGTACAGCTATTATTGGGATGGTGAAAACCCTGACGAATTCCTCGGCGGCACTGCTCTCTCGCTTGGGTTTCATAATTTCGAGGACTGGTTGATCTTTGACTATAAAATAAATGAGCAAGGCGAGACCTTCACCGACTTTTTCATAAAAAACCGTGATCTCAGTGATGATGCTGCCTCGCTCTTGCTTAGGGCAAGGGATTCCGTATTGAGTCTCTTCGAGGTAATATCTGTTGCAAAAGACAAAAGGGTGCTACTAAAGGATATCCTCCTTGACAGGGAAGTCGATTTAAGAGACAAGATGATAGCGCTGGGACTAAAGAAAGGGGATCTCTTTGCAACGAGAATCTTGAACCTTGATGGAAGGGATGTTATGGGCAGATGCGTCTATCCTTACCTCCCCGCTCAGAAGAAGCAGATTCTCGCCTATATTGCGAAACAATTCAGGCGTTACACGAAAAACGTCAAGAATAGCGGTACCATGAAAGATTATCTGAAGGATTATGGCGATGTTTTTAACCTTATCTGGATGAATTTCATCATTGAGCCCCCTGAAGAAAAAAAATAATTTCTCCTCTGTCCAGCAGACCCGCTTTTGGAACTGAGGAAATACGTGGGAATTACCCCTGTTTTCTGATACATTATGATCATGGATTGCGCCCAGGTCGCCATCAAAACAGCTGGTTTAATCATCATAGGAAATGAAATTCTTTCCGGCAAAATACAGGATCAGAACTCTTTTTTTCTTGCAGCCGAACTGAGGGCCCTTGGTATAAGTCTCATGCGCATATCTGTTATACCGGACGATCTTGATATGATAAGTTCGGAAGTGCCGGCTTTTTCTTCCGCTTATGACTTCGTGTTTACCTCAGGAGGGGTGGGTCCCACACATGATGATGTCACCATGGCTGGAGTTGCAAAGGCATTCTGCGTAGAGCTTGTCCGGCATCCACTTCTTGAGAGAAAATTTGTAGAACGTTATGGTAAAACGGCAAACGCAGCTATCTTGAAAATGGCAGAGGTACCGGCGGGCGCTGAAGTCATTGAGTTCACGACGAATAATTTTCCCCTTGTTGTTTTTAAGAATATATATATATTCCCGGGCATCCCGCGGTATCTCCGCGAAAAATTCATGCTGATCAGGGAGCGCTTCAGGACATCCGAGTTTTACTTGAAGCGCATCTATCTCAGGGCAAACGAATCAGATATAGCAGCAATTCTGAATGCGGTTGTGGAAAAAAACAACTGTGTGGATTTTGGCTCGTATCCAATCCTCGACCACCAGGATTACCAGATCATATTAACGGTGGAATCTAAGATGGAAGCAGACCTTGGAAGAGCTCTTGACGAACTAATTAAACAAATCCCTAAAGAAATGCTGGTCCGCATAGAATAACCTATGCCGGATTACCGCCCTCCGGCATAGTACTCGATTTTCCTTGCTCAATAGCTAAACTGCCTGAACCTTGGGAATAAGCGGGGCCATTCCTTCCTGCTTGACATCTCCCTTTACCCCGATGATGGTTTCGCTGTAAGGGATATCCTTCCCCGAGTTCTTAATGGCCTGCTGGGTAATAAAGGCGAGACCACCGCAGCAGGGAACCTCCATACGCACAACTGCTACGCTCTTAATAGAAAAATCCTTGAACAAACCAGTCAGCTGCTCAAAGTACTGCTGAGCATTATCAAGTTTCGGACAGCCGATAAGGACTTTCTTGCCTTTTATGAATCGATTGTGGAATGCTATGGTTGAAAAGGCCGTGCAATCTGCCGCCAAAAGGATATCGGCATCATTAAGATAGTTCCCGCCCGTCCCAACCAGCTTAAGCTGGATTGGCCAGTTCTGGAGCTCGGGCTTTTTGTCCCCACCAATAGTATGTTCAGTCGTCTTTTCTGTAAAATCTACTGGTTTCTTACCTGCACAGCCACAAAATCCTTCGTTCATTTCCTTACCTCCTGAATGTGTATCAGTTCGCAATGCTATCATGCCTTGCGTATCTACAGTATAAGCCGTAACTAAGATGCTTGCTATGATCTAAATCATCCCATCCGCCACTATTCCTAAAGATAGGACGTCCTGACAAATAGCTGACGTCCGTACTCGTTACACGTGAAGACTGACTGCTTGATGAAGAAAGCTGTAAGATGCGCTAAGGTCATCTTTATACAGCTTCTATTCAGGAAATTAGCCATTTCTCATAACGTGCAGAACATCCGCAAGCATTTCTGCCAGCTTTTCGTTATGGGAAGTCATAATTGTGGTCAAGGTACCCTGTTTCTTCCTTCTGATGATGAAATCACCGGCAATCTCGCCGACGATCCCATCAACAGTTGCTGCTTGTTTACCAGTCGAAAGGTCATCATGCCCCTTATTCGACACCGCATATCTGCCGATCCTTTCGAAAAGAGCCCTTTGCCGCTATCTCACTTGAATTAATTTTTCATGCCACACGGCACATAATTGTATACCGCAGTATTAGAGATGCCGGAATTAGGAGAGAGAAGGCAAGTCTGCGCCAGAGAGGGATATCTCTTGCTTAAACTGTGGGACGTCAGTGTTGAATACGACTTTTATACGAATCTTCAGGAGGTGCTTATATCCTAAAACGTGCAGACGTGCCCCTACTGTGCGGGCCTGTCTGCATATAGATGCCTTTTCTGATCTAATCAATAGAACAGCCGGGCAGTGACGGAAAAAAGCCGAAGAGGTACTCAGGATAAGCTAACCCAGCCGTGTATGCAAGGACTACGTAATGCTTCGCAGCAGAAAAATACAGACTTCTCCGATGTCAAGGGCTGAGTCTTCCGCTTTGCAGGCTGAACGCTTATTACTACGGCTAATGAAGCAACCTATCCCTATTCAGAATTAAGGTCGGGTGCTTTCTTTATCAGTCCTACCTTTTCCAGAGAAAATTCCGGGTCGATGAGATATGCCTGGTTGAAAGATTCTATGGCCGCAGTAAACTTTCCCTGTTCATACAGAGAGTAACCAATCAGGTAATAGGCCGTCGGGTCAGGTTTCTTATTCACATATTCAGTAAAATGCTTAATCGCTGCCTTATAGTTTTTTGTGTTGTAGGCTCTAAGTCCTGCCGTGAAGTCCTTATCACTGTTCAGGTCGGTTGCCCAAGCTACTGTTGCAACCAGCGAGAGCAGAGCAAGAATAAATACAGTTTTTTTCATGCCATCCTCCTTGGTTTTTCAGTCTTCTCTACTGTGCGTTCACTGACGGCATTATAGCAAATCCGGCATTTGTTTGTTGTTAGCGAAATCACAATTACTGATGACAATGCTTGCAGGAAGTCCTGCCTGTGGAGAAACAAGATGGTGGGAAAAAGTTCAAATGCCAGTGGGGGCTGACAACCCGTGCATATCCTGCTCAGCACGCTGGCAGGTATTAGCCCTCTGACTTCTCCGCCTGACGTGTTCCGGACTCAGCCGAGAGCTTCTTCTGAGCCTGTTTCCGTGCCTCTTCGTTAACAATAAAACCCCCTTCGCCGAACAAAGTAAACCTGAGCCATGAAAGGGAAAACTTCAAGAGTTCGATTTCGTCTTCCTGTATTATTTGAATTACGCGAGGCTCAATCTCGTATGCCTTGAGAAAATTGCTTTCAAAAACAAAGCGCCTGAAGTCATCGAGATTCGAGCTCACCATATAAAAAAGCTCAAGAGACTTTGGGCTGAACTCAACATTGCCAAGGGTCTTTGCCTTCAGCACGACCTCCATCCAGTCGTTATTGACCTCATCATACACATCCGATCCCTGGTCTTCTCGCCATTCATCAATCGTCCACTCTCTGTCTTCATTGTGTCCAAGGCAGTGGTCTTCCTTGACCTTTATAAAAAAGTTGGTGCCGGTTTTCTTGTCATATTGCTTCATAATTCCCATGCCAATCGGGTAATAACGGCACGTAAGTGGGCGATCAGCGTAGACCGTGCACCCCTCGGGCGTCACAAAAGGGCATGATTTATTTTCATCATCTTTCATCTTGAGCACGGGGATNNTTCTTCAATACATATATATCATAGGGTGAAAGCAGAATCTTTATTCCGCTACAGCAGCGCGTAAAACAGCCAATCTCCGGATAGCAGCGAAAATGCATCCGGGACTGCCCGGTCAAGTACTCAGGCACAATCACACTTTTTTTTGTCTCGTCGACAACGACCTCGTCCGCTCCGGACAACTTCTCATCAAACTCATTTTTGCCACTGTTCATTTCAGTATGTTCCTTTGGGGGTTATCAATATTCAAGACGCCGGAAGAGAAAACGCGTACTGCCTTCCTGTTTGCCGTAATCCGAGTTTGTAGTTATTATAGCAGAAAGTCATATCCAAATACCGTTAGGCTGCATGATTAGGACAGGAAAAACCCTGCACTGTCTATACATCGCTGTTTCTGACAGACAGAATGACAGTCATACCAATGTGATATAATATCGTTAAAAATGAGGACGCACGGATTTCTCTCAGACCCTTTTTTGCTCATGAGACGGCATAATGTTTCCTTATTCATCGGGGGCAGGGAGTCCGGGAAAGGGTAATATAATGGATTGCAATGAATTCAACGAGATGGATATCCATGATATATTCGGACTCGAAGACATAAAAAAGAGTGCTGACATCCTGAGCAAGATCAAACTTGATGTGACTCCTCAAATTCTTGTGCAGCCGAGGTTCCAGTCCCTGCCTGAAGATCTCCGAAAACTGAAGGAGATTGCCGGCTATATGTTTTATATTGAAGGAGAGTGCAGCCCGCCTGCCCTTATGCTTCTGAAGATTGGCCAGACCGATATCACCAGCACTATCGCCAAGATCGACGAGATACCCAATGAGCTTATTCAGGAGGCAATAAATTCTCCGGTCAATCCTCCTGTTTACGGCATGTATGAGATTACCAATAACATCAAAGAATGGTTACGAAAAGAACTTGGGATATGAGTAATACCGGATATCAAAATACATACAGTCGTATAAAAAAGGCCGTCCGTATATCATCCGGACGGCCTTTTTACGATTATGCTCTTGTCCTGTTTAGAGCAGTGGTACTATCAGCAACGCAACGATATTGATAACCTTGATCATCGGGTTGATCGCCGGGCCTGCCGTATCCTTGTAAGGATCGCCGACGGTATCCCCGGTGACAGAAGCCTTGTGCCCATCGCTGCCCTTTTTATGCATAACTCCCTTGTCGTCAGTAACACCGTCCTCAAAGGACTTCTTGGCATTGTCCCATGCACCGCCGCCGCTGGTCATGGCAATTGCCTGGAAAAGGCCGGTCAGGATGCTACCGATCAGGAGACCGCCAAGGGCCTTGGGGCCAAGAACAAAGCCGACGATGATGGGTGCTACCACCGGGATAAGAGCGGGAACCATCATCTCCTTGATTGCTGCCTTGGTGACAATATCAACGCACTTGCCGTATTCAGGCTTGCCCGTGCCTTCCATGATGCCCTTGATCTCGCGAAACTGCCTACGAACCTCCTGCACGACGCCACCAGCAGCCCTGCCGACCGCAAGCATCAGCCTGCCGCCGAAGTAGTACGGTATCAGTCCGCCGATGAAAAGGCCGGCGATAATGAGCGGGTCAGAAAGGTCAAAAGTCACGCCTCCCATCTTGGCCGCGAGTTCCCTGGAATACTCTGCAAAAAGAACGAGGGCAGCGAGACCGGCTGAGCCGATGGCGTAGCCTTTCGTAACCGCTTTGGTTGTATTGCCAACCGCATCGAGAGGATCCGTAATGTCCCTGACAGAAGAAGGCAGTTCAGCCATTTCTGCGATACCGCCTGCATTGTCCGTAATCGGTCCGTACGAGTCGATCGCAACCACGATACCCGTCATCGAGAGCATCGAAACAGCTGAGAGTGCGATCGCAAAGAGACCGCCGCCAGGGTTACCATCAAACCCGCCGCCGAGATAGAAGGAGCCAAGGATTGCGCCAACGATCGTGAACGCCGGAAGGGCAGTAGCCTCCATACTCATGGCAAGACCGGCGATAACATTCGTGCCATGGCCCGTGAGACTGGCCTTAGCGATCGTCTGCACCGGCCGGTATTCCTTGGCGGTATAGTATTCAGTGATCCAGACAATGAGACCGGTCAGTGCAAGACCGATAAATGCGGTACCAAAAACGCTCATGGGGGTGAACCCCTTGGGATCCAGTCCCGGTAGCCCCATGAACCACTGGGTAACACCATAGAACGCACCTGCTGCAAGGACACCAGCGACTGCGAGGCCTTTATAAAGCGCGCCCATGATGTACTGCTTGGCCCCGAGTTTTACAAAATAGGTACCAATGATAGATGCTATGATTGAGACACCGCCGAGGAGGAGCGGAAACTCTACCCACGGGCTCTCCGCGCCAAAGACAGACTTTGCGAGAAGCATTGCTGCAACAAGAGTTACCGTATAGGTTTCGTAAAGGTCAGCAGCCATACCGGCACAATCGCCGACGTTGTCGCCGACGTTATCAGCGATAACAGCAGGGTTTCTTGGGTCGTCTTCAGGGATGCCCGCCTCGACCTTGCCGACGAGGTCAGCACCTACGTCAGCAGCCTTTGTATAGATCCCGCCCGCGATACGGGCGAACACCGACATGAGCGAACAGCCGAAGCCGAGGCCGACGAGAGCATGAAACGCCTGTTCACCCTCAATGCTCCTGACAAGCGCAAAATAACCCGCCAAACCGATGATGCCGAGACCGACTACCATGATGCCGGTCACCGACCCTCCCTTGAATGAAAGGGTGAGCGCATTCTGGAGACCTTTTGATGCAGCCTGTGTCGTACGCACATTAGCGCGAACAGTGACCCACATGCCGACAAAACCGGCAAAGGCCGACCCGACCGTTCCGATCAGGAAGCCGATAGCGGTCCACTGGCCGAGCACCACAAAGAGCGCCACGAACAGAAAAACAGCTACCATCGCCACAGTTTTATACTCACGGGTAAGAAACGCATATGCGCCCTCCTTGACCGCATTCGAGATCTGTTGCATGCGTTCACTACCGGCATCCTGCTTGGATACCCAGGCTGCGGTCATAAGGGCATAGGCAACGCCCGCTGCACCGCAGATTAATGCAAATAAGATAATACTCATTCCCTCTCCTCCTTAGTTTATGGTTGGTTTAGATACTCTGCACTTAAAAAATCGCGTTAGTATCTCTGATTCCCCTGAAATAAGCAAATAGAAAAATTTTATGCAAAAGCAAGAATTACTTATTAATGAGCATTATCCTGGATATTTGTCGGAGATATAATCTTTTAGATAGTGGTTCTCCGCGCGCAGATCAGAAACCTGTGCCTTGACAACATCCCTGATAGAAAGCATTGATACGATTCTATGGTTTTCCACGACGGGAAGATGGCGTATCCTGTTCTTTATCATAATAGTTGTCACATAGCAGAGATCATCGTTACTCTCAACGATGATAAGATTTGTGGTCATTACCTCAGCTATTTTAATATCCTTGAAATGTCGATCACCCTTCCTCGTCCAGCACTTGAGCACATCCCGTTCCGTAAACAACCCTACGGGCTTCCCTTCATCGTTAATGACAACGACAGCTCCAATCTCATTTTCAACCAGCTGGGTTACCGCATCTGCAACCGTCTTTTCCTTGTTGATTGATATGATGTCCCTCTTTACATCTCCAATTATCTCTTTTACTGTTGCCATAGCCCTATCCTCGACTTTCCATGTTCAGGAGATTTAATATTTCTTTTCTTCTCTTCCGGAATACCTTGCAAATACCAAGGCTGTAGTCCTGTAAACCATATGTGCCATCTTCGAAAACGGGGCATATGCAAAAAGGAAGAAAACCGATACAAGGTGGATAAAATACGTCGGATACGCAAGAATGCGCAGATCTGCGAGCCTCAGACCATCCTCCGTGCCGATATCAACAAGTCTGAGGACCTCGGACAGAATGCCCGTTACGACGATTGACGTAATGATACCGATGAACAGCCAGTCGAAATAACTTCCTGATCCCGCCTTCTCTGCATTCTTTCTCCGGTTGGTAATCACCTGGAGGATACCTGCAAGAAGAAGCACCGCACTGACATTGCCCACGATCTTCATGGGATCGTAGAGGGGATAGGGTGATTCGCCGAAGTGAAAGACGGAAAACGCTGTGATGCCAAAGAATTCATATCCATAAAGGTACGCAATAGCCCACGTGGTCGTTATCGCCAGTCCTACGAAGCCGAAAAAAACGAACAGATGTGTATTCGCCCTGTCTTTCGTCACTTCGCATTTCTTGAAGCGCTTGTGGGTTATAAACTCAAGAATCGTCTCGAAGATAATAGCGATCATGGGTCCTTTGACTTTTCTCTGCCAGGGATTCGAACTGATCTCGATGTTCCTTGTAAGGTCCTTCCAATATCTGCTGATCCCCATAACGAAGCCAACTACAGCAAAGAGCGCTGCGGCACTAAATATCACATCAATATAGGGCACCTTCATAAACTTTTCGGCATAGACAATCCGGCCTTCCGGTATGAAAGAATGCCCCTGCATGATGAGAGCAAGGATGAAGATAATGACGGGGACAGCCAGAAGACCGATAAGAGCTTTCGGGCTGCCAACCGCCTTTGCCAGGAAACTCGGCGTTGCATAGTGCTGGATGCTCAACTTCCTGACTGCACCAAGAACCTCTCCGGGCTTCGCACCTCGCGGACAATATGCCGTACAGTCACTGCACTGGTGACAGAGCCAGACATCGGGATTGCTGATGAGCTTGTCTTTGAGTCCCCACTGGGCATGGATCATTTCTTTTCTCGGGAAGGGGTTATCCTCCGGCGTGACATTGCATACGACCGAGCAGGTCGCGCACTGGAAGCATTTCTTGACCGACTCACCGCCTGCCGCAACGACATCGTTTATGAAATTGACATCAGGTTTTATGATCTGTTCCGCCATCTACTTCCTCCTCTTCTATGCTGTCTTCTTCCGCTATTCGCGTTGCGTAAAATCTGCTTAGTGCATAATGCTGCTTTCCATCTCACCGGATCAGAATCCCTTAAACGGATTGGGGCCAACTTCGTCAATCCTCTTCATGAAATCGTCAATCATTTTTGGCAGCTGGTCATATTCAGATATCGCCACCTGCAGCAGCTGGCATCGGTCTTCTTCGAGCTGAAGCTTACTGAGCGTTTCCTGCAGCTTGCTAAAACGGTAGTTCGCAAGCTCGCTGCCCTTCACGAAATGGCACTGGTAGTTCTCTCCGTACTTGCAGCCGAGAAGCAGCAGACCGTCTATACCGCGGGAAAGGGCATCCGTCACCCATACAAGGTTTGTTGAACCGAGGCACCGTACCGGGATAATGCGCACGCCCGGATGGAGTTTCAACTTCTTAATAGCAGCGCTGTCGAGAGCAGGGTATGCGTCATTTTCGCATGCAAGCACGATTACCCGAGCCCCCTCGTCCGGTACATCAAGACCCTTAATCATGGAGCCGACAATATCGACACTGAAATCTTTAAAAGAGACTATTCTTTCCGGACAGGCTCCCATACACGTGCCGCATCGCCTACAGCGGTTGATACGGTAGAACGGTGTCCCCTTTTCATCCTCATCGATCGCGCCGAACGGACACTCCTCTGTACAGCGCTTGCATGATGTGCACTTAATCATCAGAGGATCAGGGAAGGTGGTATCCCAAGCCCGCGGATGAACCGCCACACCCTTTGCGACATGCTCGACGCACTGGATCGCCTTGAGTGCCGCCCCTGCCGCATCATCAGCAGCATCAGCCATGGTCATAGGCTGTTTTACACAGCCGGCAGTATAGATCCCCGTCCGTCTGGTTTCGTATTGGAAGCAGATGAAGTTCGAATCGGCAAAGCCATATGCTCCTTCGAGAGACGGTATCTCAGGCCCCTGACGATAGGTTAGGTTTAGGATAGAGTCAGGCTTTGGCGTCTCATCAAGAAATGCCTTCTTCGCATCATCACCTTTCTTGGCAGCCTCAGTCAGAGCATCAAAGTATTCCTGAGTCGCCCGTGTGGCAGGGACAATTCCCGTTGCTAGCACTACGAGATCCGCCTCTACCTTAATCTTTTCGCCAAGGAGAGTATTTTCAGCCTCTATGTAAAGGTTGCCATTTCCTGCATCCGTGACAGCCGTAACATCTCCCTTGGTCAGAAGCACGCCCGGATCGTTCTGCATATTCTTATAGAAGAGTTCTGTCTGACCGGGAGTCCTGATATCCTTGTAGAAGATCATGGCAACAGCATCACTGCTCTTCTCCCGCACATACTTTGCCTGTTTGAGAGAAGTACCACAGCAGAATGACGAACAATACGGGAGGTGGTTTGCATCCCGTGAACCGGCACACTGGATAAAGGCAATCTTTTTTGCCTCTTTCCCGTCGGAGGGACGGACAATCTTGCCTTTCTTTGCAATCTCTTCCATCTGCACATTGGTAATAACATTGGGATTGCCGTAGCCAAGATGCTCAAGCTTGGATGCATCATAGGGCCTCCAGCCAGCAGCCATAACGAAGGCGCCGACCTTTACCGTCTGAACTGAACCGTTTGTATTCAAGGTCACGTCGAAGAGTCCTGGCTGGCCATCGGTCTTTTCAACAGTTGTCGATTTGTAAATCGTAACGTTTTCGTTTGATTCCAATTCCTTTATCTTGTCAAAGATCCGCGGCTCATCAAGTTTGTCATAGGGATAAACCCTCGGGGTCTCTTTATATAATTTTGCTGCCCATCCCCCCAGTTCGGCTTCCTTCTCCACAAGATAAACCTTATATCCGGCGTTGGCAGCTTCAAGAGCAGCAGTGATGCCGGTAATGCCGCCTCCTATTACCATGAGGGTGTTGCTCAGGTTCTCCAGGATATTCGGCGCCGGCAGATCTCCCTTCTGGATTTTAACTACGCCCATCTTCATATAGTCTTCGGCAACAGACTGCGTATCCTCATTGTTCGGTTCCATGGTCCATGCAACAAATTCCCGAAGATTGACCCTCTCCGTAATCGTCCCTGGAAAATCAAACTCCTCGAACTTCACCCGCGGAGAGCAGGCACCGACTACAACGCAGTTCGTGCCTTCTTTGACATCATTGTTTATCATCTCAAGGCCTGCCGGGCTACAGAGAATATCGTGGTCCTTTACCAGTTCGGCGGCAACACGCGCTCCGCCTGCCGTTGCCTTCTTCAAATCATCAACATTGATCGCCTCCCCGATGCCGCAGCCCTTGCAGATATATACGCCGAATTTCTTTTCCATTATGTAATCTTACCTCCTTGCGCTCTGAATGCTCTTGATGGCTACCCCTGTTGCATCCTGCACAGAGCGGGCGACGTCAACAGGACTCTTCAGTGTCCCAACAGCGTATATGCCCTTTTTCAAAGATGCGGCTGCGACAAAACCATCAGGCGTATACGTAATATCTCCTGGTATTTTTGCAGACTTCGTGGACGGAACCATGCCGGCGGCGAGGACAACCATATCGAACTTCACTTTTATTTTTTTGCCTGCCATAATATCTTCCGCCTCCACGATCACATCTTTTGTTTCCGGATCTTCTATGATATTCGCGACCTTGCCTTTTATAAAAGAGACATTCGGGTCGTCCTTAACCTTCCAATAGAACTGCTCATATCTGCCCGGTGTCCGCAGATCAATATAAAATACGGTCGCCTTCGCATCCTTATACTGCTCTCGTACATAGATTGCCTGCTTCATCGACGCCATGCAGCAGATATAGGAGCAGTAGGGCAGATGATTCTCGTCGCGTGAGCCTGCGCACTGCACAAAGGCAATGTTTTTCGCCGGCTTGTTATCCGACGGCCTGAGAATCTTTCCGCCCGTGGGTCCGTTCGGAGACGCGAGCCTTTCCATCTGCATATTGGATATTACGTTTGCCACCTTGCCGCCACCAAGATTGTCGAGCTTGGCGATGTCGTAGACATCCCAGCCGGTAGCCAGTACTATGGCACCGACATTCACGTTTATGGTTTGCGGCTTCATATTGAGATCTATTGCTTCGTACTTGCAGGCCGCAACGCATTTGGCGCAAGACGCCCCCTTGCAGTGTTTTCCGTCAATGGCATAAAGGAAGGGGAAGGCCTGGTTATGCGTAATATACGCCGCTTTAGTCTTATTGAGACCGAAATTGAACTCATTGCTCATCTCGACAGGGCAGACCTCTGCGCAAGCGTTGCAACCGACACACTTGTCATTCACAAAGCGGGGGTTTATCTTAAGGGTAACGTCATAGCTGCCTTCCTGCCCCGAGATCTTTTCCACTTCGGCCAGTGTATAAAACGTTATGTCGCCGCTGTTCTTGATCCTTTTATAATTCATCTCCAATCCGCAGTTCGGCGGGCAGAGCTTCGGGAAATATTTGTTCAACTGTGTAACCCGTCCTCCAAAAAATGGAGTCTTTTCTACGATGATCACCTCGAAACCGGCCTCAGCGGTCTCCACTGCTGCAGTCAGCCCGCTGAATCCACCTCCGACTATCAGCACCTTTTTATTCTCTGCCATTGCTATCCTCCTTAAGGCAGTAGTTCATGTAAAATGCAAAATGCAGATGGCGGGAACCAAAACTCAGTTTTGCGTCCGGCCATCAGCATTGTGCCGGGAAGATATTTTGGGGAGGGCCGAAACCCTCCCCAAAATGAGCTCAATTACTTATACATCTGTACATAGGGAACCTTCTTGAATTCCCAAGCATTCGTCTCAGCGTTGTACTTCGAGTTGGTGAAGCACTTCCAGTTTGCGTCATCGATCTTGTTGAAGTCGCCGCGGTAGTAGTAGCCAGGATACCGGGACTCTTCCCTAAAGAGGATGTGACGGGCATGTGCCTCGACCGACAGAATTCTGTGATAGTTCTCAAAGCACCGGAGGAGCTCATGGAGGTCTTTTGCCGCCATCTTGGCTGCGTCCTCTTTGAGCATTTCCAGTTTCTTGAGGCCCGCCTCGAGCATGGTCTTCGAAGTCATGTACCAGGTCGCTACGCCACCGAAGTACTCATCAGCGATTTTCTGGAGTCTCAGCTGAAGCGATTTAGGTCCGATATAATTCGGGTTGATCGTAGGATCTGTGGTGTAGGTCTTGTATTTCTCATACATCTCAAACGGCAGATAAAGCTCGGCCGCTATCTCGTCAAGAGACAGCTTCGGAGAAGGCTTGTAGTCCGGATGATCGAGGATGTAAGCCAATGCTGACTTAGCGGCAATTCTGCCCTCTGCATGGGAACCTGAGGAGAACTTATGGCCTGATGCGCCGACAACGTCACCAGCCATGAAAAGCCCGGGAACAGTAGACATCCTGTTATAGCCCCAGCTGTAGTGCTCAGGGGTGCCCGCCAGGTCGCCAGGGCCGCTAACCCAGAAGCCTGCGCAGCCGGCATGCGAGCCAAGGAGATACGGCTCAGTCGGCATGATTTCCGAGGGAGTCTTATCAGGCTCGGTGTTGGTTGCTGCCCAGATTGAAGCCTGTCCGATAGCCATATCGAGGAAGTCTTCCCATGCCTCTGCCTCGAGGTGTTTCATCTTCTTGGCACCTTCCTTGTCCCCAAGCTTTTCTTTGAAGGCAGCACCCAGTTTCTCCATGGCCGTATGGGTATTCATGAGGATAGGCCCTTTGCCGTCCTTCATTGCCCTCATCATCAGATGGTTTCTGATGGCGGTACCGAGACCCTTTGCATAGTCGCCGTACCGTTCAACTGCATCGTCAAAATATTCCTTGTTGACGCAATAGTCCTCGCCGAAGCTGTCGGTAGCCTGTGCCTTGAAGAACAGGAACCATGCACCGACAGGACCATAGCCATCCTTAAAGCGCGCGGGAACGAACCTATTCTCCATCAGCGTGAGCTCTGCACCTGCCTGCATGCCGAAAGCATACCCCGAACCTGCGCTGAACACCGGGTACCACGTCCTTCCCATACCTTCGCCGACCGACCGCGGCCTGAAGCAGTTGACTGCTCCTGCAGTCGCGCAGATCATGGCTTTTGCCTTGAAGGAATAGATCTTGTTTTCTCTGGTGCTGAAACCGATAGCCGCGGCAACATTCTTGCCGTTGGTATCCATAACAGCCTTGACGATGAATACTCTTTCAAAATGGTTCTGCTCCATGCCGGTCTTTTCACGGTTGGTCTGCAGAGCTAACTTTGCAGCCTCTGCAACGATAACCTTGTAGGACTCACCGTTGATCAT
>DKBH01000121.1 GCA_002451165.1 Nitrospiraceae bacterium UBA6905 | reverse complement strand
AGGGGACTTTCACCCCATAAGTTCACGCCCATGCCGGGCGTACACAAGCCAATCAAGGCGACGGGGAATAGCCAAGTCGCCTTTTAGCGGAGGTCAGTGCCCCCGCACCTTATTTCTATCGTTAGCCTAATGAAGCGATGAAGAGAATAGAAGAGCTTTTCGACAACAATCGTCTCTGGGCCAAGCGCATGACCCAGATTAACCGTCGCTTCTTCAAGGATCTTGCACATCAACAAAGCCCAAAGTACCTTTGGATCGGTTGCGCCGATAGTCGCGTTCCAGCGAATGAAATCGTAGGTCTGTTGCCTGGCGAGATATTTGTCCACCGCAATGTGGCAAATCTTGTCATCCACACAGATATCAACTGTCTCTCTGTTCTGCAATACGCCGTTGAAATACTACGTGTTGAGCACGTAATCGTTTGTGGTCATTATGGTTGCGGCGGAATCCAGGCAGCGGTCGAGGACCAACGACATGAGCTTATCGATAACTGGCTGCGTCACGTTCGGGACGTGCACCAGCGTCATCACAATCAATTACGAAAGACGAAGGACAAGACCTCCCTCCTGCGTCTCCTGTGCGAACTTAATGTCAAAGAGCAGGTATTGAATGTCGCAAACACAACCACGGTTCAGGATGCCTGGCGAGGGGGTCAGAAACTGTATCTTCACGGATGGGTATATGATATTCACGATGGCCTGCTCAAAGATCTTAGAGTCACCATCGACAAGGATAAAGGACCGGCGAAGAAGGCGTTGTAGCTGACCTGTCACGCTTGCAACCTGTCTGTTTTTTTATAAAATGCGCCCACCTTTGCCATCCTGTCAGGGGTCCGGTAACCGGCACCATCGCCCCCAAACTCCTTCAGAGCCCTTGTGGCCCCGGCTTCAATTTTTGCTCCGGGATACTGCATCCTGGCAACGAAGCGACCTATCGTCTGCTGAAGAAGAAGGGGCATCCAACCGTCGACTGACGAGCCATGAGCTGCAAGGCGGGGTTCAGAGAAACAACACCTGAAGAAGATCCTTAGCCTTCAACCAAAAAGGGGTCATCGCCCTCCCCCTCCAAACCGATCAACTCGCCCTGAGTATTTACCCCTTGGCAACGAGGTCGGCGACCATGTCGCCCACCTCGATCGTGGAATACCCCATCTGGCCTGCTGCCTGACTCTTCATCTGCTGCATGGCCGCCACCATGGCGGCCTCGATCGCCTGGGAGGCCTCTGTTTCGCCAAGGGTATCAAGCATCATCATCGCCGCGCCGATGGCTGCCATGGGATTGATGACATTCTTCCCGGTATACTTCGGCGCACTGCCGCCCATGGGTTCGAACATGGAAACGCCGTCAGGATTGATATTGCCGCCTGCTGCGACCCCAAGCCCGCCCTGGATCATGGCGCCGAGGTCGGTGATGATGTCGCCGAAGAGGTTCTCCGTGACGGCTACATCGAACCACTCAGGGTTCTTGACAAACCACATGTTGGCAGCATCGACGTGATTATAGTCCCGCTTCAGCTCGGGATACTGCGCTGCCCCCATCTCTTCAAAGGCGCGGTACCAGAGGTCGCCGCAGTGGGTGAGCACGTTCCGCTTGTGGATGAGCGTGATCGGCTTTTCCGCGTACTTGGGGTCCTTTGCATTGCGCTTTTTCTTTAATTCGAAGGCATACTTCAGGCAGCGGTCTACGGTGCGGCGGTCATACACCATCAGCTGCGTAGCGATCTCATCGGCTGTTCCTACGCGCGTGGCGCCGCCGTGGCCGGTATAGATCCCTCCGGTGTTCTCCCTGATGACCACAAAATCTATATGTTCCGGACCTTTGTCCCTGAGCGGCGTCTCCACATTGGGATAGAGCTTCACCGGCCGGAGGTTGATGTACTGATCAAGGGCAAAGCGGGCCTTAAGGAGGATGCCGGTTTCGAGGATGCCCGGTTTCACGTCAGGGTGTCCTATGGCGCCGAGGAAGATCGAGCTGAATTTTCTCAGTTCATCGACAGCGCTGTCCGGAAGTGTTTCCCCTGTCCGCAAATAGCGAGCAGCGCTGAAGTCGAACTCCGTGAAGGCGAGCTTGAAGCCGAACTTCGCTGCAGCAGCATCCAGGACCTTGATACCTTCCCGGAGCACCTCGGGGCCGGTACCGTCGCCCGGAATGAGCGCTATATAGTATGTTTTTACCATACAACCTCCCGCATCAACAAAAAGTCAGCTATATTAGCACAGATCGTTATGACGTGAGAAGGTGAACGGCTGCAGGAGCTGACAGCGCAGAGCCAATTCCCTGCCGTCAGACCGTAGCAATGTTTATCTTATTTTTATGTTCTTGCGGCATTGATCTCCCGGTATTTCATCCGGGCATCTGCCTGCGCACGTATTCTCAAGATATCTATTTCCTCATAGTGTTTGCTGAGAAGCGCAACGATCTCGCCGTTCAGAGCCGAGCGCGAACCCATCTCATCGAGTATCCTGACGGCACCGGATTGTTTCATCCCCGCACGGTACGGCCGGTCCTCGGTCAGCGCGGTAAAGACATCGGCAACAGCCATGACCTGCGACCCCAGCGGGAGGTCTTTTTTCCTGAGATGGAACGGGTACCCCGTCCCATCGAGCCGCTCGTGATGATATGCTGCCCAGGTGTTGATGGTATGCAGCGGGGCGAGCGGCTCGAGGATGCGGTAAGTATAAAAAGTGTGGTGACGGACGACATTATATTCCTTTCTGTTCAAATGGGCTGGCTTGTCCAGTATCTCCACGGGAACTGCCAGTTTCCCGAGATCGTGCATATACCCGGCTATCCTCATGGCAGTGCATTCCTTGCGGCTGAAGCCGATCTTTCCGGCAAGAAATTCCGCGCTCGCTGCGACGCCGCTGGAATGGGTGGCGGTGAAGGGGCTCTTAAAATCGATAATCCGCGAGAAGAGCTCTGAAAAGCCGAGCATGTCCCGGGAGATGATGCCGATATGCGCAGACCGCAGCCGCTGTGACAAGATGGTCTGGATCGACGGGGAAGCAAGGTCCAGCCAGAAATACTCACGTGAGGCCACCTTCAGGAAGGCGTCCACCAGTTCGGGACAGAACATGCTGCCGGATTTCTTCCGGATCGCCCTGCAGATATTACTGGACTGGCCGAGGATCTCCTGCTTTTTGTCCACCAGCACGGCGATCCGGTCTGACAGGTGGACGACATGGCTGAAGAACGGCACCTCCGCCCCCCTGAACTCCCTGCCGGCTCCGTGGTCCCAGGGGACGTGATGGAAACGGACTATCTCGGCCACCTGTGAAAGCGGCTCGAAAAGCCTGAGCAAAGCATACCCGTTTCGTGCATGGCCGTGCGGATTCCGCAGTTCGAATGCGAGGGCATCCTTGCGCTCCTTCAAACTGAACGCCCCGATATCGTGCAGTGAGCCCGCCAGGATAAGGTCCTTCTGCTCCTTCGGGGTGAGTCCCAATTCTGCTGCTATGCTGTAAGCAATGTAAGCTACCTGCTTGTGGTGGTCGACGACTGCGGGATCGATAAAGTCCATAGCGTCCGACAGGCAGATGATTAGATCGATTAAGCGTATTTTTTGGCCGTTCCGCACCCTACCCTCCGCTGAAGATCTCTGCTTCTGAGGAAATTATATCATCCCATGGGCCGCTGCGTAGCTATTTCTTTGCCGCTGATATCCCCGGCCGTTGCCCGTGCTTCGACTTTGCCGTAAAATAGTGGGTCATCTACATTGAATGGAGGGCTTATGGCGGTTCCTTTTACTGATGCATCATCCTGCTGGAAAGCCATTCTTGCTGACATAACGAAAAACCGGGGACTCCTGTCAGAAATAGAAAGATTTGCAAGGGAAAGCTCGGCGCCTGCAAAGATAGTCTTTGGTACTTCCGGCTGGCGGGGCGAGATCGGCACGGACTATACGTTCAGGAACGTCCGCATCGTAACGGCTGCCATCGTAGCAATGCTGCAGTCGCAGGACCCTGCAATCATGCAGGCGATGGGTGTGGCAGACTTTGACACGATACGGAACCGCGGCGTGATTGTCGGCCATGACAACCGCTTTCTCGGTCCTGCCTTCAGCAGGGAGGTGATCGGTCTTCTGCAGCAGGCGGGCATCAGGACATGGTACGCGGGCGAAGCAATCACTCCCGAGTTTTCAGCAGGCATCGAGATGCTGCAGGCCGCCTGCTGCATAAACCTCACGCCCTCCCACAATCCGCCGAACTACGCAGGCTTCAAGTTCAACCCCGCTGACGGAGGTCCTGCAGGATCTGACCTCACCGCGAAGATCGAGGAAATTGCAAATCGTATGATGCGGGAGGGAGCAGTGCCTGCGGCGGTGACCCCGGAGAAGACAGAATCAATCGACCTCACCGACCGTTATCTCGCCTACCTGGAGGAGAGAAAAACCCTGGACCTCGGACGGATACGGGATTTCGTGCGGCGGCAGGACTGCTTGATCGTCATTGACCATCTTCATGGCGCTACCCGCGGCCGTGCAGAAAGAATTCTCGGTCCCAGCCCCAACATCACCTGTTTGAGAACAGAGGACGACTATCTCTTCGGGGGTGTCGCCCCGGAGCCTTCGGAAAAGAGCATGGCAGGCGTAGAGCGATCCCTCGCCCAAAGCAATGCCCGATTGAAGCTCGGTGTTATCATGGATCCCGACGGCGACCGCGTCCGGTTTTCCGACGGCAGCACCCAGATACCGATGAACTATTTCGGAGCCATGGCGCTTCATTTCCTCCATGTATACAAAGGCGTACAGGGTGTAGCGGTCAAATCCGTTGGCACCAGCAACTTCGTCGATGCCATCGCGGGCAAATTAGGCATCCCGGTGAGGGAGACGAAGGTGGGATTCAAAAACTTCCGCCCCTATCTTCGGAGATCCTCGGGCGAGCGCGCAATTATCGCCTTTGAGGAGTCAGACGGTATATCCGGCTATAGCCATACCCTCGAAAAAGACGCCATATTCGGTCTGCTCCTTGCCATAGAGATGATGGCGGTCACCGGCAGAAATCTCGGCGCATATCTCGAAGAGCTCATGTACGACTTCGGTCATTATTACCCTGATCGTTCGGGCATCGCAGTCGACCGTTCACTTGCGGGGGAACCGCTGATCAGGAGGCTCTCCGTGATTCCTCAACAGTACCGGAAAGGCACTGTCCTGGAGTTCGGGGGGCAGCACCGAACCGTCATTGACATTATCACCCTGGACGGGACCAAGCTCGTTCTTGATGACGGTTCCTGGCTGATGATCAGGCCCTCAGGCACCGAACCGAAAGTCAGGTTTTATATCGAGGCGCGGACAGCAGAGGGCAAAAAAGCGATATTCGAGGCAGCGGAGCGCATAACCCGTGAGGCACTGGGAATGTAATGCCGTCTACTATCCGTAATCCGGGTTGTCGTACTCGATCAGCACCCTGTTGCAGGTAACGCATTCCAGTGCAACCTTAAGAACCTGAAGGTCCCGCGGAAACGAGACGACCTGCAGATGGTGACCGACATGCTTGAGCAGCTCTGCGTAGTTCGATGCGTCCTGGCTTTCCTTCCCCAGGCAGAAGTCGATCTTCACGTCCTTTTCCTCAGCCACGCTGCCTCCTCTTCTCGGTTATTTCAGCACGGGGTCCGCGTTCCGGTCCATGGGGTTCATCCTCACCGCCAGGGAAAAGAGATAGGGATAATCAGCCTTCAGATGTTTCATATACGACAGCCATTCGACGGTGATATGCGCAAAAGCACGTTTGATGTCGCCTGAGAGATGATCATAATCGGCCTTGGGAAGGCCCTCGAGACTCTCCCGAACAAACAACTCTTCCGCGAGGTGGAACACCGCCCAGAGCAGGTCGGTGAAGACATCGTGCTCGAGCAGGTTCGGGTTGGCGAGCAGACTCAGGAGAAACTGCCGTTTTGAGATCAGAAAACCTTTCAGTTCACCGAGGCCCGCACCTCTGCTGTCAATACGGGGATCTGTCTTCTGCAGCGCCGCCTGGGCCGCCGCAAAGTCCCTGTCCGTCCACCGGGTCATGACGAGCATCCGTTCCTGGACCGATGAAATATCCGAACTGAACTTCGCCAGCCGTTTGATAAGCTCGGTCCCTACTTCGACATAGAACGTGCCGATCAACATATTGAGCTTCTTGAACTTTGCTCGCCGCTCCCGAACCGAGAGCAGCTGGTTCAGGAAGAGCGTGACGAGCAGGACTTGCACCGGCACAAAGGCTATGTCCTGGAGCATATAAAATAAGGTGTCGCCTTCCTTGTGGAAAATCTCGACCTGTATAAAATAAAAGACGGCCGAAAGCGCAATAAGAACGATCGACAGGGTGACGTACCAGCGCATCTGCTTCATCTCTGACTCCTCAGTATATTTAGGATTGCATTTCATTATAGCACTACTTTCTCGCAACACCCGCATTGCATTGACCTTGAACATATGATTTGTGTACCATCAAGAGGTTTCCGGGTGTGACATGCATGAAGGGAACTCTTCCGTCTTGTCAGAACAGAACCGATACCACAGGGAGGCACGCGTGAAACATACTGACCTTGACCAGCTCTGCATCAACACCATCCGGATGCTCTCCGCCGATGCCGTGCAGCAGGCCAATTCCGGCCATCCGGGCATGCCGATGGGAGATGCTGCCATGGCTTACGTGCTCTGGACAAAATTCCTGCGGCACAACCCGAAAAATCCTCACTGGCAGAATCGCGACCGCTTCGTGCTCTCCGCCGGGCACGGATCCATGCTCCTGTACAGCCTCCTGCACCTGACAGGGCACAACCTTTCGCTCGATGATATCGAGAATTTCCGTCAATGGGGGAGCAAGACCCCGGGCCATCCCGAAATCTGCCTTGACTGCGGCATCGAAACGACCACCGGCCCGCTCGGACAGGGTTTTGCAACGGGCGTCGGCATGGCCATGGCAGAGAAGTACCTTGCCGAAATGTTCAACCGACCCGGGTTTCCCGTGGTGGACTATACCATATACGGGATCGTGAGCGACGGAGACCTCATGGAAGGCGTCTCGGCAGAAGCCGCATCCCTGGCCGGCCATCTGAAGCTCGGAAAGATCGTCTATCTCTATTCGGACAACAAGATCAGCATCGAAGGTTCCACGGACCTCGCCTTCACCGAGGATGTGGCAAAACGCTTTGCGGCGCTGAACTGGCACGTACAGCGTGTAGAGGGCAATGATCTGAAAGCAATAGAAAGGGCGATAGCAGCGGCAAAGAAAGAGCGTTCGCAGCCTTCGATCATCATCGCCCGCACCCATATTGGCTTCGGCAGCCCGCATAAGCAGGATACTGCCGACGCTCATGGATCTCCCCTCGGAGAAGAAGAACTGAAACTTACCAAGCAGAATCTCGGCTGGCCCCTGAAGAAGTTTTATATCCCTGCACCGGCGCTCCGTCATATGAGGAAAGCAGTCCTCCAGGGGAAAAAGCTTGAGCAGGCGTGGCTATCCCAGTTCCGGAGATATGCAAAGAGATATCCGGAGCAGGCTAAGTCGTGGAATGAACGGTTGGCAGGTACGCACCCGGACGGCTGGGAAAAACTGCTGCCGGTCTTCAAGCCGGAGGACGGAGCGGTGGCCACCCGGAGTGCATCAGGCAAGGTGCTCAATGCAATAGCCGAGAAGTTGCCGCACCTCATCGGAGGATCGGCCGACCTGGCGCCGTCGAACAATACCTACCTGAAGAAATATCCCGATTTCGGCGGGACCAAAAGGGGAAGGAATATACATTTCGGCGTGCGGGAACACGCTATGGGCGCGATCCTGAACGGGATGGCCTTGAGCAGAATGCTCATTCCTTACGGCGGCACATTCCTTGTCTTCTCTGACTATATGCGTCCTGCCATCAGACTCGCAGCTCTCATGGAGACCCATGTTGTTTATGTATTTACCCACGATTCCATCGGCCTCGGTGAGGATGGGCCCACGCACCAGCCCATAGGCCATCTTTCGAGTCTCCGGGCAATGCCGCACCTGTATGTTATCCGGCCGGCCGATGCGAATGAGACTGCCGTTGCATGGAAGATCGCTCTCACAGACCCGAAGCGGCCGCATGCCCTTGTCCTTTCACGCCAGAATCTCCCGGTGCTGGACCGGAGCAGGTATGCTCCGGCCGACGGCGCGGAAAAGGGTGGGTACATTCTCCTCGACTGTAAGGGCACACCTGATATTATCCTGCTTTCTTCGGGGGCAGAGGTCCATATCACGCTCGCAGCTGCAGAAGAACTGCATAAGACCGGCGTGCGGGCCCGGATCGTTAACATGGTCTCCTTTGAACTCTTTGAGCAGCAGCCTACAGCATACCGGGATCGTGTTCTCCCGTTGAAGGTCGAAAAAAGGCTGGCCGTCGAGGCAGCCGCATCCCAAAGCTGGTACCGCTATGTCGGCCTCAGGGGGAGCGTGATCGGCATCGACCGCTTCGGCGCATCGGCGCCGGCAAAAGTCCTCTTCGAGAAATTCGGCTTTACCCGGGACAATATCGTTGCACAGGCGCGGAAAATGCTCAAGAAATAACCTGCGGGTAGAGGTGCTCCTCGGAAGCAATCTGGCATTCGCAACCGGCGCCTTGACCCCGTCCCCCCCGTTGTCGTCATAATAGGCTCATGAAGATCGCTATCGGCGCTGACCACGGCGGATTTGATCTGAAAGAAAGACTCGCCGCATTCCTGCGAAAGCAGGGACATACGGTCATCGACGTCGGTGCCTATGACGACCGGCCGTCGGATTATCCGGATTTTGCGCTAGCGGTTGCCGGGAAAGTCCTGGGAAAAAAGGCGGTGCGCGGCATACTCGTCTGCGGGAGCGGCGTGGGCGCCTGCATAGCCGCAAACAAGATTCCCGGCATCCGTGCGGCAGTCAGCCACGACACATTTTCTGCGCACCAAGGGGTCGAAGATGATGCCATGAACGTTCTTTGCCTCGGCGCCCGCATCATCGGGCCGCAGCTTGCCGAAGAGGTCGTCGCAGCCTATATCAATGCCCGCTTCTCACATGCGGCGCGTCACCGGAGGAGACTGCAAAAGGTTAAGAAGATCGAAGATAAGGCTTGATGCAGACGTTATCGTGATGATTTTCTGTATCGTATGGAGATTTCATATTCGATGCGGGCATGGCCATCTGCCGCCTCTGCGAACCTCCCCCTGCAATCGAGAGTTCCCTTCTTCTCCCTTGTTTTCGCCTTGACCATACCTTTTACTATCGGAGTAAGATCGAACCCTCCGCCTTCACACCCCTTGATCATGCAATCCATCTTGAAATAGGCAGATGACGTCGGGAATATGTTCACCTTACGTATCATAAGGAGGGGATTTGCTCCGTTCTGATAGTAGGTCATATGTATAGCCATGTCAGCAACATCCCCGAACTGCTCAGACATCAGTCCGGCAGCAGCCTTGTTCTTCCGGTTCAATTCCATCTTTGCAGTATACGTATTTCTGCTTGCCATCGTCACCTCATAAAAAAAGCATCCCCCGGCAACCGCAGGGGGATGCTTTCAGATCACTTACTGCTTAACGACATTGGTCGCCTTAAGCCCTTTAGGGCCCTCTTCTGTATCAAAGCTGACAGCGTCGCCCTCGGCAAGGGATTTGAACCCATTGCCGCTGATGGAAGAATAGTGGACAAAAACATCGCTGCCTTTATCGCTCGTAATAAATCCGAAACCTTTGGATTCATTGAACCACTTCACTGTTCCGTTAGCCATTGTGCTACCTCCTTCTCTATAGACTAAAGCATCAGACACTGTTACAAAATAAAAAAGCCGCAAAGCTAAAAGTCTTTGCGGCTTTACCAGTTCAAAAACTCTAAAACTTTAGTATGTAAGATAACATTATTGTGACCACAGGGTCAACTTTTTTTACAGAGGGGCAGCTGGACAGCAACGTGCAGATGTATTCTACAGCCGGCAACGGTCTCAACCTTAATGCTCCTCATTGAGGATGCCGGTACCGCATACGGTATAATAGAACTCATGTCGAACCTTGACGATGACCTGGTAAAAGCCGATAAGGCATCCGCTTACCGGATATTCTTGACTGTCTTCATCATATTCGGTTCCCTGGCGGGCATTGCCGGAGGGGTGCTCTTCTGGACGCTTTCTGATCTCCCCCGAGTCAATGCCATAGAGGAATATGTACCCGTAGAGTCATCGAAGGTCTATTCCAGCGACGGACAGTTGCTTGCAGAGCTTTACTATGAACGCAGGACATTCGTGCCGCACTATGAGATCCCTCTGCAGATGAAACAGGCGATCATTTCCATCGAAGACGAACGCTTCTACAGCCACCCCGGAGTGGATGTTATCGGCATATTACGGGCGCTTGTCCACGACATCAGAACCGGTGGATTCAAGCAGGGAGGCAGCACCATCACCCAGCAACTGGCCAAGATGCTTTTCCTGCGGCCGGAAAGATCGATCAGGAGGAAGGTCCGCGAGGCGGCTCTTTCGATCCAGATCGAGAAACATTATACCAAGGACGAGATCCTCGGCCTCTATCTGAACCAGGCATATTTCGGTTCCCGTGCGTATGGCATAGAGGCGGCCAGCCAGACCTACTTCGGCAAGACAACAAAGGATCTCACCATCGGCGAGGCTGCGCTGCTGGCGTCGTTGCCGAAAGCCCCGTCGTATTATTCACCTTTCAGGAACCCTGATAAGGCACGGCAAAGAAGGATTGTCGTGCTCCAGCAAATGCTCGCGCAGAAGTTCATCACGCGTCAGCAGTTTGACCGGGCTATGCACGAAGCGATTCCCACAGCGCCCCATCAGCGAACTTATGAGGCGCCATACTTTATCGAACTCCTCAGGCAGCAGATTGAGCAGAAATACGGCAACGAACTCTACACGGCAGGATATAAAGTCTATGCTACAATCGACCTGAAAATACAGAGAGCTGCGGAAGAAGCACTGAAGAACGGGATTAGGGCCATAGAAAAACGGCGGAAATCGGGTGTGCAAGCTTCGCTTATCGCCATGGATCTGAGGACCGGTCATATTAAGGCCATGGTGGGGGGGTTTGATTTCTGGAAAAACCAGTTCAACCGTGCCACGCAGGCCCTGCGTCAGCCGGGGTCGGCATTCAAACCTTTTGTCTACGCCACTGCGCTTAGAGAAGGTATGACCCCGGAGGACATGATTGCCGATGAGCCCATTTCTTTCAAGGGCAGACCCGGCCAGATATGGACGCCAAGGAATTACGACGGGAAATATAATGGTATGGTTACGCTGAAAACAGCGCTGGCAAGGTCACTCAACGCGGCAACGGTCCGGCTGGCCGACAGGGTCGGCATTGCAAACGTCATCAAGACAGCGCAGCAACTGGGAATCAGGAGCGATCTCCAGCCTTACATGCCCCTCGCGCTCGGCGCATCAGATGTGACACTCCTTGAGATGACCCAGGCCTACGCCATCTTTGCGACCGGCAGGAAGATTGATGTCATCCCTTATGAGCGCATGGAAAACCGGGACAAGATCGTGGTGGAAGAAAATTTGCCCAGACAGACCGAAATACTGGATGAGAAAATCGTCCGTGAACTCAGGGAGATGCTTGGTGCAGTTGTGAGCGAGGGGACTGCCGTGCGTGCCAAGGAACTCAAGCGGCCGGTATATGGAAAAACAGGGACGACAAACGATTACACCGATGCATGGTTTATGGGTTTTGATGATAATATTGTCGTCGGGGTCTGGGTAGGGAGGGATGATCACAAACCTATCGGCAATAAGGAAACAGGGGCCGCAGCAGCGCTGCCGATCTGGATCAACTTCATGAAGCAGGTGGGACCGGGGCCGGTCTGAGGAGTTTCTGAAATCCATAACGGCACTCGCAGGGTTCGCCTGCGGGTGCCGTTACCTAGCGTAACACGAATCTACTTTTCGTCTTTTTTCGGCTCTTCTTTCTTTTCTGCCGGCTGTTCCTCTTTCATCGGAACCTCGGTCTTCGCAGGCTCCTGAGCCATTTTTGCCAGAGCTTCCTTGTTGATATCGACCGTATGGGTCTTCTTCAGCTCCGTGATATATGCATCAAAGGCCTCTTTCTGCTTTTCGCCCGAGAGTTTCTGAGATATCAGATCGCGCACCTTCTCGAACTCGAGAGGCGCTCCCGTCTTCTTGTCGGTGAGTTTGATGATGTGAAAGCCGAATTGCGTCTTTACCGGCATGCTGATCTCGCCGACCTTGAGACTGGCAGCCGCCCGTTCAAACTCCGGCACCATCTGACCCTTCTTGAAAAATCCGACGTCACCGCCGTTCTTTGCTGAAGACGTGTCTAGCGAAACCGCTTTGGCAATGGCTTCGAATTTTTCACCTTTCTTCAGCCGTTCCAGTACCTTCCGGGCATCCTCTTCCGTCTTCACCAGAATATGGCTGGCCCTAAGCTCCGTCGCCACCACAAAAGAATCCTTATTTTTGTCATAATAATCCCTGATCTCCTGATCAGATACCCGCGCCTTTGCCATGATCTCCTTCTCAAAGACCTCTGAAACAAGGGTAAGCTTCTTGAACTCCTCCATTTTTCTGTTGAAATCAGGGCTCTTGTCAAAGCCTTTCTTGATCGCCTCTTTGTACAGCAGTTCTTTGTTGACGATCTCATTCAGGAATTTCTCCCTGCCGGAGGCATCAGTAAACAGCTGACGGGCATAATCAGGTAAGGCGCTAAACTCGCGGTCGAAATCCGCCGCAGTTATAGCGGTATTGTCTATCTTCGCAAGGTAGGGACCCTTCTGACCGGCATCCTTTTTGGAACAGGCGACCAGTGCGAACACGAGCAGGGATGCTGCAACTATTCTTTTCATATCTATGACCTCCGGAGTCTGCGTTAGTAGGATGTTATAGCACATCTCAGATTAATTATGCGATGCTTTTGACACAAAATCTTTCTTTATGATAGTTTAAATGGTTATGAAAAAACATTCTCTTTCTAAGAAACTGTTTCTCCAAGCAAAGAAGGCCATTCCCGGCGGCGTAAACAGCCCCGTGCGGGCATTTCGTGCCGTGGGTGGGAATCCCCTCTTTATTAAAAAAGCGAAAGGATCACGCATTTATGACGCAGACGGGAACTCCTATATCGATTACGTGCTCTCCTGGGGGCCTATGATATTGGGGCATGCCCATCCGCGGGTCGTGTCCGCGCTCAAGAAGGCAACAGAAAAAGGCACGAGCTACGGTGCACCCACGGCCCTTGAGGTCGAGCTTGCAGAACGCGTGCTCAAGATCTACCCTTCGATGGACAAAGTCCGCATGGTGAACTCAGGAACGGAGGCGACTATGTCCGCTATCCGGGTCGCCCGCGGATTCACCGGCAGAGACAAGGTCATCAAATTCGAAGGCTGCTACCATGGTCATGCCGATGGTCTTCTGGTCAAAGCGGGATCCGGTGCCACGACCTTCGGCGTTCCCGACAGTCCGGGTGTGCCGAAGTCCTATGCCCAGAACACCATCACCCTGCCATATAATGATATACCGGCACTCAGGCGCATGGTGGAAAAGGAATGGAAAAAGATCGCCTGCGTGATCATCGAGCCGGTCGTCGGCAATATCGGCTGTGTACTCCCGAAGCCGGGCTTTCTTGAAACAGTCAGAAACGTTACGAGAAAGCACGGCATCGTACTCATCTTTGACGAAGTCATGACCGGTTTTCGCGTCTCCTTCGGGGGTGCGCAGGCATATTATGGGATAACTCCTGACATGACCTGCCTGGGCAAAGTGATCGGCGGCGGACTCCCAGTAGGCGCCTATGGAGGAAGGAAAGAGATCATGGCCCTCGTTTCTCCGGAAGGACCGGTCTATCAGGCTGGCACGCTTTCCGGCAACCCTCTCGCCATGACCGCAGGGATAGAAACCATAAAGGAACTTTCCCGACCCGGGGTGTACCAGTCCATGGAGAAGAGATCGGCAATGCTCGAAGAAGGGCTGAAGGAAGCAGCAACAAGGGCCGGGGTCAAAACCCGCTTCTACCGGGCAGGGAGCATGTTCTGCACCTATTTTATAGATGGCGACGTCCATGATTACAGTACCGCCAAAAAGGCGGATGTAGGAAAATTCTCTCGGTTCTTTTCGGGCATGCTGGAACGGGGAATCAACCTTGCACCTTCACAGTTCGAAGCAGGGTTTATGTCCCTCGCCCACACCGAAAAGGATATTGATGCGACGATAGACGCCGCATACGAAACCATAAAAAAAATATAACGCTGCAACTGTCGGGGAGGTTTTGTTAGATGTTGAATCCTTTTACCGGTGTGAAAAGGATTATCACGTGGTTCAGCCGGGATATATCCTCGAAAAGCCGGGCGATGATCATATCCGGTCTTTTCATCTTTTCCCTCGCCATGCTGTTCGTCGCATACAAGATCAACGATTACTTCGAGAACGACCCGAACGCCTGCTTCGCCTGCCACGTGCATNNGAGCGGTACTGTCTCACCTGCCATGAGGACAAGGAGCTGCGGCCGCATGAAGAAGCAGTCTCGTCTGGCGCCAAGAAAGGGACGGAAGCATGTCTTCCTATGGGCACGCTGCCCTGTTTTAACTGCCATACCGACCGTACTGAAAATCTCCTGCCGGGGAGAAAGAAGTGCCTTTACTGCCATGGCGGCGAAGCAGTCAGGAAAGAACTTATTGCTGACGGCACCATCGACGTCAAACACTTCCAGCCGAAGAAGGCGATCATAGACAGGGCCATAAAGATCCAGTCGCCTCCTGATGCGGCCATGCAATTCACGTGCTATGAATGCCACAATCCGCATGTCAAGGCGCGACCTGACTGGAACACCTGCGTAACCAAGTGCCATGCCTCGGTGCCATGGATCGGCAGGCATGAGCTGCATCTCCAGATGAACCTTACCTGCAAGAGCTGCCATAAGCCGCATTACTGGAAGGTATCTGTCGAACAGGCAAAAAGAGAATGCACCACCTGTCACGAGTATAAAGATCCGAAAAATTTCTTGAAATAGGAGTATGTAATGACCGTGAATCCCGTTACGCTATTCAACAAATTCCTTGCCTGGTTCGCAGACAGGCTTTCCTATAAAGCGAAGATTCTCATCGCTGTCGGAGCGCTGGTCTTCGTCACCGGCATGGGCTTTGCCGCATACAAGATCAACGATTACTTCGAGAACGATCCAAATGCCTGCTTCGCCTGCCACGTGCATGACGAGGCGAACAAGCAATGGGCCCGGAGCGAACATGCCGGCATAAACTGCCATGAGTGCCATCATTCCTCGAAGAAGGACCAGGTCATCCAGATGTACCGTTTTGCCTTCCTTGGCCAGAGGGCCGTCTCGCCGCGGCACGGCGAGGTCATCGTCCCGAGGACGCTCTGTCTCCGGTGCCACTGGGAACGGGTTAAGGAATTCGCCAATGCGCCGGACATCAGCAGGTCGCGGTACCATGCAAAGCATGTCTTTAACGAGAAGATCGAATGCACCAAGTGCCACGGCTACCGGACGCACAAGTTCACCATGGAGGAGCGGTACTGTCTCACCTGCCATAAGGATAAGGAATTCCGACCGCACGGCACTACGGACAAACCGCATGTGAAGATGCCGATGGGTGATTTCCCTTGTCTCAACTGTCATACCGACCGCACCCGCGACCTGAAGCCCGGGAGGATGAAGTGTCTCTACTGCCATGGCGGCGAAGCGATCAGGAAGCAGCTGCTGGCTGGCGCCACCCTCGATGTGACGCATTTCAAGCCTTCTGAGGAGACCATCAGAAAGGCCATCAAGATAAACGTGCCGGGGAATGCGGCGATGAAATTCGACTGCAACACGTGCCACAATCCGCATCTGCGGTCGCGGCCTGACTGGGCGAGCTGTACGATAAAGTGCCACCAGAACGTGCCGAATACCGGCAAGCACGATATTCATCTGCAGATGAACCTGACCTGCAAGAGCTGCCATAAGCCGCATATCTGGAAGATAACCCCTGAGCAGGCAAAGAATGAGTGTGTAACCTGCCATGAATACCGTGATCCGAAATTATTCCTGAAATAAGATACGCGGAGCAGCGGGCCGGGACATAAAAATATCCATCCGGCCCACACTTTTTTCAGTATAATACAGGTAATGCTGTGGGGAGGTGTGTTGGATGAAGAATCATATCTTCAGGCCGCTTTGGGTAGTCATTGGTCTTGTCGTCCTCATCCTGATCATCCGTCCTTTTTATGTTCCAAAGGATTTCGGCATTCATGAGCGGGGCTACATGTACGGATGGTACCGGAAAAGCAACATCGAGGACTGGAAAAAAGTATCGGTCAAGTATCAGGGAAAGGAATACTGCGGTTCCTGTCATCCGGACAAGGTAGAAAGCATTGACCGGACTCCGCATGCGGTCATCCAGTGCGAAAATTGCCATGGCCCCGCTCTTGAGCATCCTTCAGACCCCCCAAAGCTCGCCATCGACAGAACACGTGAACAGTGCCTCAGGTGCCACGCCAAGCTGGTATATCCGTCGAGTGGCCGAGCTAATATCAGGGGAATTGATCCGGACAAACACAATCCGGGCGTCGAATGCGTCATGTGCCATAACCCCCATAACCCGATTCTGGAGGGCCTGAAATGATATCGAGAAGGGATTTTCTCAAAAGTGCGGCAAAGGTCGTCGCGGGAGCCTCCATCCCCTTGGCCGCAATCGAGATACTCGCTCCTGCCCGCGTCCATGCGCTCAAGACGGACAGTTCTATCAGATGGGCGTTTTTGGTCGATACCTACAAATGTGTTGGCTGCGGATTCTGCGTCAAGGCCTGCAAGAACGAAAACGAAATTCCGTATGATGCCAACGTAACGCGGACCTGGGTTGAGCGGTATGTTCTGACGAAGGACGGAAAGCTCTACGCTGACTCTCCGAAGGGCGCGCGTGACGGATTCACCGGCACGAAAATCGACCTCGGCATGGGACATTACCAGGACATTAAGAAGGAAGATATCAAGAAGGCATTCTTTGTGCCGAAACTCTGCAATCAGTGTGATAATCCTCCGTGCGTTCAGGTATGCCCGGTGGGAGCGACGTATCAGGCGCCTGACGGCGTCGTCATGGTGGACCGGAAGTGGTGCATTGGCTGCGGATACTGCATCATGGCATGCCCCTACGGCGTACGGTTCTTCCACCCGAAATACCATACTGCGGAAAAATGCAATTTCTGCTATCACCGGATCACCAAGGGGCTTAAGACGGCATGTGTTCAGGCCTGCCCGTTCGGTGCACGGCAGATCGGCAATATTAAGGACCCGAATGATCCGGTGGCAAAGGCAATTACCACGGAGCGGGTGGGCATACTGAAAAGCGAATACGGTACCAAGCCCCAGGTCTTCTACATCGGGCTGGATGAGGAGGTGCGATAATCATGGTACACGGTGAACTTTGGACGGTAAAAGAACTGTTTGTTACGCCGAACGAATATATTTACTGGTCAGTGCAGATCGTCATGTACCCCTTTATGACCGGTCTGGTTGCGGGCGCGTTCGTCCTTTCGTCGCTGTACCATGTCTTCGGCATCAAAGCGCTGAAGGATATCGCGCGGTTTGCACTGGTCTTCTCCTTTGCCCTGCTCTTTGCCGCTCCGGTGCCTATCATACTGCATCTCCAGCACCCGCTGCGGGGTGTCAATGTCATGATGACGCCCCATTTCACTTCGGCGATCGCGGCCTTCGGCATCGTCTTCTCGGCCTATGGCGCCATCGTCGCCTCCGAGCTCTGGTTTCTCTATCGGAAGCATTTTGTCGATGTCGCCCTTCCGCTGAAAGAGAAGCAGGACAAGACCCCTGGGGAGTGGTTCAAGTTTATCATTTTCTGCACATTGACGCTCGGCGTGTATGATATCAGTGAAGAATCGCTTCACCGTGATGAAAAGGCGATCAAGGTGCTCGCCGGCCTCGGCATACCCGTTGCCTGCTTCCTTCATGGCTATGCGGGATTCATATTCGGTTCGGTGAAGGCGAACGCGCTCTGGATGACACCGCTCATGCCGGTCATCTTCATCATGTCCGCCGTTGTCTCCGGCATCGCCCTCTGCATGCTCACGTATATTCTCACTATGGAGATCAGAAAATATCTTGCTTGCAGAAAGCAGTCGCCGACGTATTCGCCTGAATGCCGCGAAGAAATCAAAAGTGTTGAGATCAACGTCATAAAGATGACCTCCCGCTACTTGCTCTTCTTCCTGACATTTGCCATCAGCCTCGAGCTTCTTGACCTTATCTTCCGGGGATACACGGCTGTGAAGTCCTGGGATGTCTTGCGGAGCGTCATATACGGCAAGGACTTCACGGACATCTTCATTCTCCAGTACGGTCTCGGCAACCTTATCCCGTTCATCCTCTTTCTGACTCCGGGCATAACGATCAAGAGAGCTGTCATCGGCGTCTTGCTCGTTTTGTTCGGCGTCTTTATGATGCGGTGGAACGTCGTTATTGGCGGACAGGCTTTCTCTCTGACGTTTGCCGGCTACATGCATTACCATCTCCCTATCATCCCGCATAACATGGAAACGCTGAAAGAAGGGCTTTTCGGCGCTTTGGGGGTCTTCATTATGCCGTTTGTCCTGTTTTATTTCATGGTTAAGATTTTCCCGGTCTTCGGCCTGAAGGAATCGCACTGAACAAAAGAGGGGGAGCGCTCTGCTCCCTCTCTTTTTCCCGGCCTTTCTTATTGTAATGCACCCTGAAATATACTATGATTGAATAAAATTGCTGCGTGAAACCGACGGGGGCCATGAAGAAATTGACGTTAACAGGAAAAAGGCTATGCTATTTTTTCTTTCTCCTGCTGCTGTCTTCTCCGGCAATCTCGATCGAACATGAAATCCACAGGAAATTTCTGGTGCCTCCTCCTCCCTTTTCAGAAGGCATTTTCCCCTGTTCGCAGTGCCACCAGGGCATGCCGGTAAACCGGACTCCCCGAAAGCTTGAGATGATGCATCAGGACATCGTGCTGAACCACATGCCGGGGGGCTGGTGTTTTGACTGCCACAATCCCGATAACCGGGATACGCTGCGGCTGGCGAACGGAAAAATAGTAAAATTCGAAGAGTCGTACAATCTGTGCGGACAGTGCCACGGCACCATTCTCCGTGAATGGAAGGCAGGCCTTCACGGAAAGAGGACCGGGATGTGGAATGGTGAAAAGCAGTACCTGCTCTGTGTTCACTGCCACTGGCCGCATGATCCCGCTTTCAAAGCCATAACGCCGATGCCGCCGCCGGTCAGGCCGGCGGACATCAAATAAGAGGTATCCCATGGAAGAGGATGGACGCCGCTCGGGAGGTATAGACAGAAGAGCCTTTCTACAAGGGGCCGCTCTCGGTCTCGCCACTTTGGCATTACCGCTTGGCCGCGCCGACGCCTCCTTTTGGGAGTCGTTTTTCCAAAAGCATTTTCGTGAAATGAACGACGATGAGATCAAACAGGTTATCGACAGGCTGGAGAAGGAGTATGCCCAAAAATTTGGGAAGCAGATCGAGATCGGCGCAGATAAACCCATTCCCGGCGTTTTGTACGGTTACGGCCTTGACCTTTCGCGTTGCATTGGCTGCAGACGGTGCGTCTACGGGTGTGTAGAGGAGAACAACCAGAGCCTTGATCCACAGATACACTGGATTACTGTACTCCGATTCAAAAAGGGAGAAAAATGGGTGGACCTCGAAAACTCGGAGAAATATTACAATCCCGAAAAAGTCCCTGAGGAAGAATATTTCTATATGCCGGTCCAGTGCCAGCAATGCGAAAATCCACCCTGTGTTCGTGCTTGCCCGACGCAGGCAACATGGAAAGACCCTGACGGCATCGTTGTCATCGATTACAACTGGTGCATCGGATGCAGATACTGTATGGCAGCCTGCCCTTACGGTGCCCGGCGCTTCAACTGGGGTTCGCCGAAGCGACCCGTGGAAAAAATCAATCCCAAGACGCACTATCTCGGCAACCGGCCCCGGTACCGGGGAGTGGTGGAGAAATGCACTTTCTGCATTCAGAGGACACGAAAGGACCCGGGCCGTTACCCAGCCTGTGTTGAGGCCTGCCCGGTAGGCGCCAGGAAATTCGGGAATCTCCTTGATCCGAACAGCGAAATCAGGTACGCGATCGAGCACAAACGCGTTTTCAGGCTGAAGGAAGACCTGAACACGTACCCGAAATTCTATTACTTCTTCGCCTACGGGAAATAGGGAGGTCGCATGATACAGGCCATCAAGAACTTCTTTATCGCGCTCCGGCAGATCGCCGTCGGCAACAAGAAGTATTACCTCTGGGTATCATTCCTCTCTTTCCTTGCCCTTCTCGGTGCAAGTGCATATATCGGTCAGCTCAGCCGGGGGCTTATCATAACCGCCATGCGGGACCAGGTGTCGTGGGGAATGTATATATCCAATTTCACCTTTCTCGTCGGCGTCGCTGCTGCAGCAGTGCTGCTCGTGATACCCGCGTATCTCTACAACTTCAAACCGATCAAGGAGATCGTGCTGTTTGGCGAACTGCTGGCGATAACGGCGATCACCATGTGCATCCTGTTCATCATCGTGGACATGGGTCAACCACTCAGGGTATGGCATATCCTACCGGTGGTCGGCGCAATGAATTTTCCCGCTTCGCTGCTGGCGTGGGATGTGGTTGTGCTCAACGGCTACCTCATTATAAATTCTGTTATCGCATTTTACGTCCTCTATCGCCTCTCCATAGGTAAAGAATACAAGATGTCTGTGATCGGCCCACTGATTATTCTGTCGATCCCCTGGGCTGTCAGTATCCATACCGTAACGGCATTCCTTTACAATGGCCTCTCGTCCCGCCCATTCTGGAATGCCTCGATCCTCGCGCCGCGTTTCCTGGCATCGGCCTTCTGCTCGGGACCGGCCATCATGCTCATCCTTTTTCAGATCATCCGGAAACTCTCCGTGGTCGAGATCGATAACAAGGCAATCTTCAAGATTGCAGAACTCATCGCCTATGCCATGGGAATCAACCTCTTCCTCCTCGGAGCTGAGATATTCAAGGAGTTTTATTCCGGCAGCATCCACTCGGCGCCGATACAGTATCTGTATCTGGGCCTTCACGGTCATGACAAGCTCGTGCCCTGGATGTGGTTTGCGACTACTATGAATATCTCCGCTTTTTTCCTTTTTCTCTTTCCGAAAACACGGGAAAACTTCACCACGCTCAACATGGCCTGCCTCTTCGTGATCACGGGGGTATACATAGAAAAAGGCATGGGGCTTGTCATCCCCGGTTTTGTTCCGGACACCCTCGGAGAGATCTACGAATACACCCCGACCACGCAGGAGATTCTGGTGACCATCGGCATTTGGGCGTCGGGAGCCCTCCTGTATACGTTCCTGCTCAAACTCGCCATTCCTGTTTATACCGGCAAACTTCGATTCTTCTCAAAAACGCAGTTGACCGCAGCACGTGACATCATGACAAAACTCGTGGCGACCATCCGCGCGGAGACACCCCTTGACGAAGTGGTCAAGTTGATGCTTTCGAAACGTCTCACCGATATGGCCGTTGTGGACGACAGCGACAAGCTCATCGGTATAGTTTCGGAGCGGGATATCATATCCCTTGAGGTCGGACAAGCCAGCGGTAAGACGGCAGCCGATCTCATGGCAGCACCGACCGGCACCGTACCGGAAAGTTTTCACATACAGGAGCTCGGGAAGGTCCTCGCATCCAGAACTGCGAATCTCCTGTTCGTGGTGAACGAAAACGGTCAGCCGGTCGGAACAATCGAGGGGAGTGATATTCTGAAGTCTCTGGAGGACATACGGCGGGAGTGAACGATCCCGCAGAAATAGCTCGCAGCACAAATCAGCGCGCGGGGATTATTGCACAGAGTTCGCGCTTATTCTTTCGGCGTTCGTATTAGCAGATACAGCACTGACCCCATACCGACAAAGAATAGCAGGATAATCGCAGAAAAGTTTCTCCGGAAGCGAAGTTCCCGTTCAGTTGCCGTGATCCTGCTCTCGACCGCCGCGAGTTTATGCGAAAATTCATCGGTCCTTTCCTTGACAAGATTCACGTCGACCGAATGGAAGAGCGCGCGGAAGTCCGCCTGAATGCTGAAGAGATTCATTCGGTCATCGTCAATATATACCCCTTCGTTTCTCAAACTGAGAAGATCTCGCGACAGCTCCTCTATCTTCTTTTCGGTAAGAAACAGGGCCTGCTTCATGGCCCTCGCCCGGTCATAGGAATGACATTTTGCACATCGCTGTTCGCTGATGATCTCGATATTCGCTTGCTGGATATTATGAGAACCGTGGCATGTAACACAGTTCGGACCATTCCCTGAACTCCTGAATGCCCTGCCGTGACCGCTCTCAAGATAGTTCTTGAGGATACCGATATGGCACTTTCCGCAGAATTCCGGGACTTCATTCGGTTCCGGTTTTCCGACAAAACCCCGGTGAGGGGACATCGACATTGCGGGATCCTTGGGATCGCCTCCGTGACAATCATGGCAGGCAATTCGATTCTGTGCGTGCCAGCTCGCCTTCCATTCGTCGGTTATCCTGAGATACTCCGGTTTCATCTTTTCTGACGAATGGCACTCAATGCAGAAATTCTCCTCCGGCTGCTGACCGGACCATGTCTTCGTCAGGAATCCCTTCTCGAACTCCTCCCGGTAATCTCCCCAAGCCGTCACCGGCAATACCAGAAGCATGAGTCCCATCAGCATGATGCACCATTTCATCATCGCCTCCCCCACCACATGAGAATAACCAGGGAGATCATGATGACGATGAAGACACCGCGGAGTATCGGCCGCTTCAAGATATTCTTTTCCTTATGCGTATCAAGGAACGGCCAGAAAATAAAGACTGCGAGAAGGATAATCTGCATCAATATCCCGAGAAATTTGTTCGGTATGAGCTTCAGCATCTGATAGGGCGCCAGGAGATACCACTCCGGCCGTATGTTCTCCGGCGTCTGAAACGCATCGGCAGGTACGGTTGCTTCTTCCGGAAAAAAGAAGGTCGGTGCAAACGTGACGATCGCAAACATGACAATAAAATACATAATGCCCATCAAGACCTGTCTCTGGAATAGATACGGATAGTAGGGATGGCCATGGGGATGCGTCTTTTTCCGGTACTCTGTCAGCGGCCGTTTCTCCTCATCAGACTTGCCGAACGGCGTGGCAGAGAGACCAATACGCCTTATGAGCGCTATATGCAATGCTATAAACAGCACAAAGAGCGGCGGCAGAATGGACACATGCACGGCAAAAAATCGTGTAAGCGTAATACCGGTCACGTAATTTCCACCCCGCAGCAACCTCGTGAAGAAATCGCCGACAACTGGAAACGCCGTCGGGATAGATGTTACAACGGTGGTTGCCCAGTAGCTCAACTGCGTCCAGGGCAGAAGATAGCCGCTCAGTCCGAAGCCGAGGGTTATGATCAGCAGCATCCCTCCGCTTACCCAGGTCAGCTCCCTCGGCCTCTTGTAATTGCCCATCAGGAAAATAGTGACCATGTGAAGCAAGACCGCAGTAATCAGGAGATTACTGCCCACCACATGCATCTGCCGGAAGAGCCAGCCATAGGGCACCTTGGTCATAATGTCCTGAACACTCCTGAATGCATGGTCAGCATGAGGAATATAGTAGATCAGAAGGCAGATTCCCGTAATTACCTGTATAACATATCCGACGACGGCAACCGCACCCAGTGCATGAAACAGGTTAATATGCTTGGGTACGCGATACTCGGTCAGATTCTGCCTGATAAGTTCATCAAGCCCGATTCTCACCTCTAACCAATCTCTTATCCTTTTGACCATTTCCCTTATCCTATAACCAGCTGTTCGCCTTCGACTTTAAAAGGTATTTTCGCCAAGGGACGCGGAGGGGGACCTGAAAGAACATTCCCCTCCAGGTCATAGGTTCCTGCATGGCATGGGCAGAGCAGAATATCTGTGGCCGGATTAAACTCAACAAGGCATCCCAGGTGCGTACAGACCTTGGACAATGCAATAAACCCCTTCTCCTGATGGTTAATGACAATCACCGGTTTTTGATCGAAGAGAACTACGCGTGATGTCCCTACCGGAATGTCCTTCTTTGCCAGCGTAACCTTTTTTTCTTTATCTGTGTCACCGGGAGGGGCAAGAAAGCGCAGTAAAGGGTAGGCAAATGACGCAAACGAAAGGGTTCCACATACTGCAAGCAAAGATCGTAAGAATGTGCGCCGTCTCATAGTGCCCTACCCCAATGGTCGTTTAGGTTTTTTTCTTTATTTTCCTTTAGTTAAGTCTGATTTTACGGCAATCAACGCTCACTGTCAAGCAAATTTTCTCGCCTCGTCGACCAAACTTCTTCGGCGAGCGGCATTCTTTCGTTTTTATTCTGTATAATTGAGCAATCATGATGGGAGAAAATATAGATGCCGAAAGAGCTGATATATATGAACTCTTTTCTCAATTCTTTCTCGGTCCTCCTGATGAGGAAACAGTCGGAGTTATCCGACAGGATTTCAGTCTCGATTCAAAGGATGCTGCCGACGAAATCTCACGGGATTTCGACGAGCTTTTCAGCTACCCTCACGGCAGGCTTGTTCCCCTTGAGTCTCTTTTCTCCCCGACGAAAGGGATCGGGCAACCCGATGTTGCAGACATCTATGCCGGCGCAGGTCTCGTTGTCGACGATATGTATGATGTTGCTCCCGACCATATTTCACTTGAATTCCTGTTCATGAGCTATCTTATCGAGCGTGGTAGAACAGCGATGGAGCAGAAATTCCTTGAACAGCACCTCGTGAATTGGGTACCGTATTACTGTGACAAGATCATGAAGCAGGCACAAACAGGTTATTACCGGGAGATCGCAGAGATCATCAAGGACTTTCTTCTTGCTGAATACGATGCGTATAGACCGTAGGCAGCATGGCACCCCTGCTCGATAAATCAATCATCAGGGCCTTTGCCCGGGCAGGTACGATCGGGCTCAATATGGTCATCTCTACCTTTGTGGGCTATTTGATCGGATCGCAGCTCGACAAATGGCTTGATACAGAGCCCTGGTTCACCATTATTTTCCTGATTCTCGGGATCATCGCCGGTTTCCGGGAACTTGTCCGACTTGCAAAAAGGACATCAGATGAATCTGACTAAGGATATCGCGAGGAACTCTGCCTTCATTCTCATACCGGCAGCCGCCATCTCGGCTTTCCTTCCTTGGAAGAACCTTCCTTTCAGTATCCTCATCGGCGGGCTGCTCGGCATCCTCAACATGAAGGCTCTTGCCTGGAGCGTCGAGGGGATCCTGGGGACTTCGAGCGCGAATGCCAAGATGCTCTTCTTCGCTCAGTTCCGTTTTGTGATGCTCATCATTATTGTAACGACGCTGGCAATTCTGAAGCTCGTGACCATCCCGGGACTCCTGGCAGGATTCTCGGTCGTGTTCGCCCAGGTGCTCATCACCGGGCTGAGGCATGCGCGACGGCGCGACAGCTAACGCCGTCTCTTATTCCTGCACCTGCTTGTTTCTATGCTGGACATAGCCATTGCGCAGTGAAACATAGGGATCGATGGCTGCCTCTTTCATATCCTCGTAATCGCCGATATGAAATGTGGTCTCATTCACCCTGTCGAACGCCCTGATCCCGATCGAAGTTTCTACCGGGTCAATATAGGTGACCGGATTCAGCAGTATGTCGCCAACCAGCCCCACCGTATCCCGAAGAGACGATGGACCAAAAATAGGCCAAACGAGGTAGAACCCATGGCCGATACCATAGCTCCCCAGTGTCTGACCGATGTCCTCATCATGGGCAACAATGCCATAGTGCGACTTGGCAACATCAAAGAATCCTGCTAAGCCCTGCGTGCTGTTCGTGACAAAGCGCACCAGCTCCTCGCCTGCATTCTTCAGCTTCAACTGGAGGAGATTTCCTACAAAGCGTACGGGGGTTGTGAGATTCTGGAAGAAATTACTGATCGCTATCCTGACCGGTTCAGGCGCAACTGCGGAATATCCCTGCGCCACCGGCTTCAGGAGCCAAAAATAAAACTTATCGTTCACATGGTACATTGCTAGGTTCCAGTAATACAGGGGATCTGCGATACGGTTATTTTCGATCTCCCCATTATCGTTCTCACCGCCGGCGCCGCCATCATCTTCCCGTGCTGGTTCCTCAGCCACGCTCTCAACCTGTGCTAGGGATACTCCCTCGCCGTCAACGATCATCTTCTCCTGCATACTTTCTTCGCGAAGTGCCAGCATCAGGATTTCGTCGTAGATATCACGAGCGTTGTCGGAAGATGCCTCCGAGACACCCATCCGCACTGCTGCAGTTGACTGCTCCCGTTCTTCCGCCGCATAAGGCACGACTGAAGCATAATCTTCATCTGCCTGCAAGAACACCGTAACCGCCGTATCAGCAGGTTCTTCAGCCATGACACAGAGCGGACATCCGAGAAGCACGAGCATGCCCAGCAATTTTTTCAGATGTTTCATACCACCTCCTGTTGCCTGACGGGCGGATTCGGATGGGAGGCAGAAGCCTCCGCAGATACAGCCGGCGAGATGATCGTTTTCGCCTGCCCCTGCAGTCCTGTTTATAACTTGCCCGCCTTTTTTCTGAGTATCTCCAGGAGATCATCCGGGGTCTTATTGATCAGGATCTCTCGGAACTGGCTCCGGTAATTACTGACAAGACTGACTCCCTCCACCACAACATCGTACACCCGCCATCCGTCGTCCGCATGGATAACGCGGTAATTGATCGGGATATCGGCCCGCTTCGTAACAACAATGGTCTGAACCTCAGACGTCTTGCCGGTGAGAGAGAATTCTTTCTGAAAAACAATCTTTTCATCCGTGTAGTCCATGATCTTGTCGATATACGCCTTCTCCAGAACCGTCTTATACAGTTCGATGAAATCCTTCTTCTGAAGGTCATTGAACACTTTCCAGTTCTGGGCAAGCGTACGCCGTGAAAGTTCCGTATAGTCGAACATCTTTTCCGATATACTCCGTATGCGATCCTGCCGGAGCTTCTTCATCGCATCACCCTTAAGCGCCGGATCGCGCAGCACCTCGAGCACGCTGTTGACATGCACCTGCACCATGGCAAGGGGGGTACTGGCGTTTGCCGCAAGAGGAAGCACTAGCATCATTATCGCAAGGGAAGCGCTTACAAGAACTTTCATCCTACCCTCCCGATATCTACTCTGCATTATCCTTCTTGTCCTTTTTGACATCACCGAATGCATACTTGCTGATCAGTTCCTCCATATCCGTCGGAGACGTAGTCTCGGGAATAAAGGCATTGGACGCAAGCGCCTCCCCTCCGCCGCCCGGATCTATATTGACAAATTTGTCACCGATCAGTCCCGCTGTCTTAATGGAGGCGATGGCATCATCATAGACCGTGATCCCCTTCCTGATCTTCAGTTCCAGCACAGCTGTCTGCTTTTCCGTATCCAGGGCCATCTTGTCTACCCTTCCTACCTCAATGCCATGGATCTCCACAGGACTGCCGACCCGCACGCCGGAAACAGAAGAGAACCGCGCCCGCAGAGAATAGTAATCATCGCCGAACAGAGAAACCTTCCCGAGCTTTATGGTCATGTATCCGACGCAGACGAGACCAATCGCAACAAAAACGCCGACGATAGTATCCACAGAATATTTCTTCACGAAGTCTCACCCCCTTGGTCACACCGATAAACGGCAACAGTCCTCTGGGCAGTTTCCGCCAAGGCTATGATCGTGTCAATGTCATCGGTCGACCTTCCTTCTATAATACCTGCTTTCACCGATAAATTTAAGCACATGTCCGCACCCATGCGGGACCGCACCATGGTCTGGATGTCGATAAAGGCCTCCTGCCAAAGCCGCTGGGCAAAGGTATCCAGAAGGGACTGCGCGTCGGCAAGTGTGATGTGCGGCAAGATGGTCAGGAGCTGGTTCCGCTGGTGGCGGGCGGAAAAACCGCCCAGCGGACCGAAATAATCATTGATGTTCTCCCCCATGATCTTGAGGATCTCGAAAATCGGAGCGCCGAACGCATCGGCCACAGGCTCAAATTCCACGGTAAACAGGATCGCCGAGATCGTGGTATCGACCTTCCCTCGCTGGAGCGTCATGGTGTAGCGGTTTTTGAATACCTGCTTTGAGAGCAGCCCCGTAAGCTCGTCCTGAAATCCCTCCAGGCTGTGCAGGAACTCGTCGATCATGGGATGATCGAGATGCGTGGACTCCTCATAGCTGCCTTCAAAGGCAGCCTTCCCTTCCCAGAGCAGGATGATCCGGTCCGCAATGAAGAAGACATCGGGGATGTCATGGCTAATCAGGACAGCGGTAAACCCGAAGAGCCTCCGGTAATGGGCGATCATGCCCAAAATGATATTCTTCCGTATCGGGTCCTGCCCCGTCGTAGGCTCGTCAAAAAGGACGATCTTCGGGTCTGTGACGAGGGCTCGTGCGAGGGCTACCCGCTTCTGCATGCCTCCTGACAGCTCCGAAGGATATTTACGAACAACCTCCGTCAACTCCGTCTGCTGTATGCGGGTCATGACCTTCCGCATGACTTCCCGTTTCCTGAGGTTCGTGGTCTGTCGCAGCGGCAGGGCGATATTATCAAATACAGTCAGCGAGTCAAAGAGCGCATTGTTCTGGAACATATAGCTGACCTGGCTCCGGTAAGCATCCCATTCGCCTTTCCCCATGTCACGGACCGGCCTGGCACGGAACAGGATGGTACCTTCGTCAGGCTCCAGCAACCCGATGATATGCTTGAGGAGCACACTCTTACCCGTGCCGCTTTTCCCGATGATTGTTGTGATCTGGTTCTCATAGATCTTGAGGCTGATCTGATCGAGGATGGTACGGTCACCGAATCGCTTGGTTACTTCCCTGAATTCTATCAGCGGTACATCCATGACCATTCCTACATGAGAAACGAGGTGACGACATAATCCGATACCAGGATCATAACGCAGGACATCACCACCGCAGAAGTGGTTGATAGGCTGACGCTTTTAGCACCGTAACTGTCCGTGCGCAGATGGGTGAAGAAACCCTGATAACAGCAGATGGTCGCCACCAGAACTGCGAAGACCAAAGATTTTATGAACCCGCCCCTGATATCAACGATATCAAGATACGACTGAACCCGATAGAAATATGCACCCGCGTTCACGCCGAGGAGCAAGACACCGGTGAGATAACCGCCGAGGATGCCGATAAGGTCGAAGAACGCCGTCAACAGGGGAAAGCTTATGATAGCCGCCGCAATGCGTGGGCTGACAATGTATCTCACCGGATCTATTCGCATGGTGTACAGCGCGTCGATCTGTTCAGATATCCGGAGTATGCCGATTTCAGCAGCCATGGCAGAACCTGCCCGGGCCGTTATCATGATCGCCGTGAGCACCGGCCCGAGTTCCCGTATGAGGGAGAGGGAAATAACCGAACCAAGAACGCCTTCAGATCCGAACTTAATGAGGGTATAGTAGAGCTGAAGACCAAGAACCATTCCCGTAAAGAGCCCTATAAGAATAACGATATTCGTCGATTTTGCCCCGATATAGAAAACCTGATTAATGATCTCACGGGTCTGCTTCCGGCGGAATATCTTACAAAAGCCTTCTGCAAAGAACAGGGCCATGGAACCCAGCTTCCGGATAAGGTCGCCGGTGCCCTTCCCCAGGGAAGAAAATAGGCGTATCTGAGCTCTTTCCTTCTGCATCTTATCGACCAGAGATCATTTCCAAACCCCTGTCCATTTTCTCACGGGGCAACCATCCCTCCATTTATACCCCCCTTATGCCCTCTATCCTGCACAAGCGTGCAGCATATGCCTTCATCCGAACATGCGTGGGGTATATGATACCACGCGGTAACGCTGAGATGGAACTCTTTTCCTCTTGTCCGCCTGCAGTGTTCATAACCCCTTGCCCATCCGAAAAGCGGCGTTGCTGCAGCATCATAGTATCCACACGGGGCTTATGAGTTAGCACGTAGCGCAGCAGCAGATGACGCTTACATGAGTCTGCTGTATGAACTTTATTTCATCATTAATTCATGATTGCTTCATATGTTCAGAATATTCTGAATAATATACCTGCGGGATAAAGCCCCACAGAACATGTAGGCAACAGGGAGGAAGATGTATGCGACGGGTTATTCTTATAGGTGTGGCCGCTCTTTTGGTCTTAGCCGGATCACGTCTCGTCTTCTCCGATGTCATTACCCAGGCCATCAGTAACGGCATAGAATCGGTCAGCATCTCAGGCGATGCCACAACGTCTCCTTCGGCGGTCAATGAGAACTATACGGTCATTGGATGGAACGACCTGGGCATGCATTGCATCAGCCCCTCGTTCAAGGATATGGCCATTCTTCCTCCTTATAATAATCTTTTTGTCCAGGTGATACGGCGGGGAGACCTTCCGCAGGTCATCACCGACGGCATAACCGTAGAATATTTCATAAAGAATAATACAAGTGTTTCCGGAAAGACCGACTTCTGGCAGTATGTTCAGGGTCTCTTCGGCGTCAACCCTCCTGAAGGCATTGGTCTTACGGGCAACGGCCTATCCGGAACCATGCGGCCTGTGGGAGACCACTTCGAGGCGACCGGCATCCCGATCCTTCCTCTCAAGGATTCGATGAAATGGAATCCGTACCAGACCGCCGTGGTGAAGGTCAGGAATGCAGCCGGAGCGGTTATAGCAAGAACCCTGGTGGTCATCCCCGTATCTGATGAACTGAACTGTGGGAAGTGTCATGGCACGCCGGATACGGAGATGAATATTCTGTCAAATCACGACACACGTTTCGGCACGTCCCTCTTGTCGCAGCGGCCCGTGCTCTGTGCGAACTGTCACGCCGATAATGCTCTCGGCCTGCCTGGTAACCCTGCTCTGCCATCCCTTTCAGAGGCGATGCATGGAAGGCATGCATCTCTGGGAGCGGGGGCTCCTGCCTGTTATGACTGTCATCCCGGACCGAAAACAAAGTGCAATAGGAGCGCAATCAATGGCATGGGCCCATCGCACGGCAACCCCAACTGTGAGAACTGCCACGGCACGCTGCAGCAGGTCGCCGATTCCCTGAAACAGGGCAGAATTCCTTGGCAGCAGGAGCCCACCTGCGAGCAATGCCACGGCGCAGACTACGCAACAGGGACAGATCTCTACCGGAATGCCCTGGGACACGGAGGTATTTACTGCGCTGCATGCCATAACAGCCCGCACGCCTGGTATCCTTCGAAAAACCCGCTCGATAACCGGCAGCCCATGATGCTGCAGGGAACTCCCGGCCCCCTGCGCAGATGCACGATATGCCATGTTACCCGGCCATCAGGGAAAAACCCCCATAAGGCCGCGTTCTCTGGCCACCCTGCTGACTGGTTCACAGCGCACCGGGCTTTTGCGAGAAACAACGGCGTCAAGTCGTGCAAGGTTTGCCACGGGACAGATCTGAAAGGGAATGCCGGACCGTCATGCTACACCTGTCATGGTGCCGTCTGGAAGAATCCGCACCCTGCCGGGTGGCGTGATGCGCATGGAGACTATGTCGAAAGCAACGGCACGACATCGTGCACGACATGTCATGGCGCTGACCTGAAAGGAGGGGTAGGCCCCTCCTGTTATACCTGCCATGGCTCAGTCTGGCTGGATGACTAAGCGGCCTATCATGCAGGATGCCCTCTCTGTTATAGGATGCATGACTGAGGCGCCGGCCATGCAGGAAAGAATATATCATGTCGGCGTGATATCTGACACGCACGGACTAATCCGGCCGGAGGCGCTGAAGGCTCTGCATGGATCTGACCTCATTCTGCACGCCGGCGATATCGGCTCTCCTCTGGTCATGCGCTCGCTCCAGTGCATTGCCCCCGTAGTCGCTGTCAGAGGAAATACGGACCGCGAGCAATGGATGCACTGCCTTCCCGCTACGGAAACGAGAGAAATAGAAGGGTTCATGTTCCATATCCTTCATGATCTCTCCTGCTTCGACCTTGACCCCCTCGTCGCGGGAATGCATGTGATCATCAGCGGCCACAGCCACAGACCGTTCATTTCCACGAATAACGGGGTTCTCTATCTCAATCCCGGCAGTGCTGGACCGCGCCGTTTCGACCTGCCAATAACCGTGGCGCGCATCGTCATCGCTCAGGGAGGACTTCATCCCGAAACAATATATCTTGCCTAGCGCCTAGCGAAACAGAGGATCGGTCATTTAAGCGGAAGGGTAACCGTAAGGGAAAAGAGGTTGCCCAAAGGTTTGTTCACCCGGATATCGCCTCCATGGGAACGGATAATGTAGCGCGATATATAGAGCCCGAGGCCCTTCCCTTCGATGTTCGACTGTTTGGTGGTCCTGCCCCGGTAAAAAGGGTCAAAGATATGCTTCAGCTCCTCATTCATCATGCCTTTACAGGTGTTCGTAATGGTAAGGGATATCTTTTTTTCGTCTTTTTCGGCTTTCAGACTGATGGAACCGTTATCGGGAGTATACTTCGCCGCGTTGTCGACAAGGTTTTCGATGGTTCTTCTGACAAGGGCCTCATCGCAGTGGCAGGTCATATCGGGAGATTCCTGCAGGGTAATGGCAACACCGCGGGATGCCATACCCTCTTCGTAGGACCGCACGACCTCATGGATAATCTTGCTGACATCGGCCTTGTTCTTAAAAAGATCGAGCAGCTTGAACTTAGATGACGCCAGCAGATAGAGATTGTTCAGTAGTGCAATGATCCGGTTTACCTCACGCAGACTGAGCGCGAGGGTCTCTTTGTACTCATCAGCGGAGCGCTCCTTTCTCAGCGTCACCTCAATATTTCCCTTGAGCGATGCAAGGGGTGAACGCAGCTCGTGGGTCACATTGGAAGAAAAGGTCTCCTGAAAGGTGAAAAAATCAGATATCTTTTCCATGGCATGGTTCACCAGGAATCTGCTCGTGATATAGGAAAGGAGAAATATCCCGGGCAGAGCCACGAGGATCAGGTCAAGGAAGTTCTTTTCGTACTTCTGCATGTCCCGGAGCGAGAGCGCTGACCTCCCGACATATTTCCCGTCGATCGGGAAATAGGAAATCAGGTAATCCTCGTCCCGTATGTTCCGATATTCGAATCCCTGTTCCCCCTGATAGGCCTCCCGCAGCATTTCCCAGTTGAGCTCAGGATAAAACGAAGCAGCGTTCTGTGTCGACACAACAACGGAGCCGGACGAGTTCAATATCTGGAAAAGATGCTCGCTCCACATATTGCTGACGGGATCTATCCCGGAGCGCTTGTACTGGTCGAGGAACTCGGTTCTGATGTCCCCCTTCATATGGCGCTTCGCAACGCTCATGACACTCTGATGAATAAAGACAAAACTGATGGCGAGGATAATGATCGTGAAGAGCAGGACAACCGATGTGAATATGATGGTAAGACGTTTCTTGGTGGGAACGATCATGGTCTGCCGGCCGCCGGGAGATTAACTGTCGATCATGTAACCGACACCGCGAACGCTCCGGATGAGATTCAGGATATTCACCTCGTCAAGTTTTTCCCTAAGCGCCTTGATATGGACATCAACGATGTTCGTGTTGGGATTAAAGTCATAGCCCCAGACATTTTCCAGAATCTGCGTACGGGACAGCACGCGCCCCCGGTTCCTGAGAAGATAGACAAGGATGGCGTACTCTTTCGGTCGCAGCATGATCTCCGTCCCATCGGCAAAGGCCCGGTGCGCAAGGGTATCAATCTTCAGACTCCCGAAGGTAAGTTCGGTAAGCTTATCCTGCTTCCTGCGCAGCAGCGCCCGTACCCGCGCGAGAAACTCCTCAAAAGAGAAGGGCTTTGTCAGATAATCATCCGCACCGCTGTCGAGTCCGGTTACCTTGTCGCCGATGCTATCGCGTGCGGTAAGCATCATGACCGGCGATTGTATGCCTTTTTTCCGAATCTCCTTGCAGAGGTCGAGACCGTTCATGCCGGGGAGCATGATGTCGAGTATGATCAGGTCGTACTGGTTTGCAGCTACAAAGGAGATTCCGTCCTCGGCGTTTTCGGCATGATCGATGGTATACAACTCCTCTTCAAGTCCCTTCTTGATGAAGTTCGCTACACCCTTCTCATCTTCTACCAGAAGAATTCTCATGGAAGTATTTTATCATACTTCATTGCTTTTACGCCCCCTGGACACCCATCCATGGCAGCTGAAGCAGCGCTTTAAGCCCTCTCCGCGACGATGATATCGGTCTTGACGTGGAGTTCCTTAAGCTGCTTTGGTTCCACAACGGACGGAGCTCCGGACATCATGCAGAAGGCCTTCTGGGTCTTGGGAAAGGCGATCACGTCCCTGATCGATGTCGCGCCCACCAAGAGCATCACCAGCCGGTCGAGCCCGATTGCCAGGCCGCCATGAGGCGGGGCGCCGTACTGCAGCGCATCGAGCAGAAAGCCGAACTTGGCCCGGGCATCCTCTTCGGAAATGTTCAGCAGCTCGAACATACGCCGCTGAAGATTCTGATTATGGATCCTGATGCTCCCGCCGCCGATCTCAAAGCCGTTGAGCACTATGTCATAGGCCTTTGCCCTGAGCGAACCGAGCAGCCTGCGGTCAGTAATGTCTCCTTCGAGCATCTTCACCACATCCTCGTTCAGCGGAGCAGTGAACGGGTGATGCATAGCCTGGAACCTGCCTTCTTCATCGTCCCATTCCAGGAGCGGAAAGTCCGTTATCCAGACGAACTGATATCCCGGCTGCAGGAGGTTCAGACGCTTTCCAAGCTCGATCCGCAACCTGCTCAGGACATCATAGGTGATCTTCGGCCTGTCTGCCACAAAGAGCATCATGTCACCATCCTCAGCCCCGAGCCTCCCGGCCATCTCCTTCAAAACTTCTTCCGGAAAGAACTTGGCGATCGGCGACTCAAAACCATTCTTTAGTCTGATCCACGCAAGTCCTTTGGCACCGAACGACTGGGCCTCCTGTGTGAGCTGATCTATGTCCTTTCTCGACAGCCCTGCCATGCCCTTGCCGTTGATCGCCTTAACGAGCCCTCCCGACTGCAGCGCATCGAGGAACACCTTAAAGGCGCCCTGTGCCGCAAGGTCTGCCATATCTCTGAGTTCGAGCCCGAACCGCATGTCCGGCTTGTCATTGCCGAACCGTTCCATGGACTCCTGGTAACTCAGCACCGGGAAAGGGATAACAAGGTCAATATCCATTACCTTCAGAAAGACCGATTTCATCAGACCTTCGATCAGACCCATTACGTCCGCCCGGTCCACAAAGGACATCTCAAGGTCGATCTGGGTGAACTCAGGCTGGCGGTCTGCCCGAAGATCCTCATCCCGGAAACACTTCACAATCTGAAAATATTTCTCCATCCCGGAGACCATAAGGATCTGCTTGAAAAGCTGCGGCGACTGCGGGAGAGCGTAAAAATGGCCGGGATTCAGCCTGCTCGGCACGAGATAGTCGCGCGCGCCTTCAGGAGTCGACTTCGTCAGCATCGGCGTCTCGATCTCCAGAAACCCCTCGTGATCGAGATAATCGCGAACCTGTTTCGTTATCCGGTGGCGCACCATCATGTTCTGCTGCATCTCGGGCCTTCTGAGATCAAGGTACCGGTGCTTGAGCCGCAATGCCTCACCTGCATCGGCCGCCTCTTCCATGCCGTAGGGAAGCGGCGCCGCCTCGTTCAGAACCGTCAGGTCTCTGACGTAAAGCTCCGCCATACCGGTCGGGAGGTTGGGGTTCTCCGTTCCTTCGGGCCTTTTCCTGATCTCTCCGATGACCGCAATGACGTATTCTGCGCGCAGATTATGGGCTGCCTCGTGGGCATGCGGTGACACATCGGGACTGAAAACCACCTGGCAGATGCCGCTCCTGTCCCTGAGGTCAATAAAGATGAGACCGCCGTGGTCCCTTCTCCGGAATACCCAACCGGCCAGAGTGATCGTTGAACCGATGTCAGCTTCCCGTATTTCCCCGCAATATCTGTCCCGCTTCATACGTTCGCTCCTCCCGCCATCTCTCTCATGATTGCATCCATCTCCTGAACCGTGAATTTCCTGTATCTTCCCGGATCGAGAGGACCCATCTCGATGCCGTTAATCCGGATCCTCATGAGTCTTATCACCGGATGACCTACCCGTTCGAGCATGCGCCGTATCTGGCGTTTCCTTCCTTCATGGATCGTCATCTCAATCCAGGAGTTGCTCTCTGCCTTTTTCAATTTCTTCACCACTGCCGGCGCCGTCATCCTGCCGTCGATCTTTATGCCCTTTCTGAGTTTTTCCAGCTCTTCTTCCCCGAGCGTGCCCTTCACCTTCACGAGATACGTCTTCGGCATCTTTTTCGAGGGATGCAGAACAGCATAGGCAAAATCGCCGTCATTGGTCAGCAGGAGCAACCCTTCGGAATCAAAGTCCAGTCTGCCGACCGGAAAAACCCGCTCCTTTATGCCGCGGAGATACTCGCCCACGGTAGGTCTTCCCTGCGGATCGCTCAGGGAGGTGACAACACCCCGGGGTTTATGAAAGATATAATAGACCTTTTTTTCCGGTCTTATGAGCAGCCTTCCATCGACCTTGATGTGGTCCCGCAGAGGGTCGGCTTTCATGCCGATCCCAGCCACTTTGCCGTTCACGGTCACGCGGCCTTCCATGATGATCTCCTCTGCTTTTCGGCGCGAGGCTATGCCCATATCGGCGATGATCTTCTGCAACCGCTGCTCCATAAGACATTAATGATACCACAAAGCTCTGCTGCAGGACCTGCTGCACCGAGAGGGCCTCAGCGAGAAGTATCATCCTCAACATTACGTGGCGCCGGGGGAGGCAATCGGTCTGGGGCCTTCTGACAAAGGGCAGGCATCTGTTATACTAAAAGATGTTTCAATGCCCGGAGGTTCTGCAGTGCTATTTTTCACAGATGCACCGAAGCAGGGATGATGAATATCGGCACCTTTCATGCGATGCACCGCAGGCAGAAGGCGAAAGCAGACGTTTGCGGCAAATCCGCCGTGAACTGTATCAAGAAAGGGACAGGATGGGAAAGGTGATTTCTCTTCCGACAGGAATCGGCCGCGCAGAGGATCCAGATAATCCTTCGGGAGCTTTGCTCTCCCGATGAAGAAACGCATCGTTATTGCGCTCGCCGGTCTGGCACTTCTTGTCGCCGTGCTCAGCGCGGTGAAGTTTCTGCAGATCCGGGCCATGGTTGACCAGGCGAAGAAGTTTGCTCCGCCGCCGGAGACCGTCACGGCTGCAGCAGTAACATCCGATGCATGGGGGACCGCCCTTACCGCGGTCGGCACCCTGAACCCAGTCCAGGGGGTTATCGTCTCGGCCGAACTGGCGGGTAAAGTGGTCAGCATCTCCTTTGAGGCTGGCATGACCGTACAGAAGGGTGACGTCCTGGTCCGTCAGGACACCTCGTCCGAGGAGGCCCAGCTGCCGGGCGCCGTTGCCCAGGCAGACCTTGCCCGTACGAACCTCTCACGTGCGGATCAGCTGATGCAGAAGGGGATCATTGCGAAGGTCGACCGCGACAATGCCGTGGCAGCCCTGGCGCAGGCAGAAGCCCAGGCAGAGAACATCCGCGCCGCCATAAGTAAGAAAACGATTCGTGCACCCTTCAGCGGGCAGCTCGGCATCCGCCAGGTAAACCTCGGCCAGACTCTCAGGGAAGGAGACCCCATCGTCGTGCTCCAGTCGCTCGAACCGATATTCGTGGACTTCAGCCTTCCCGAGCAGCAGGTCGGCATGCTGCGGACCGGTCTGCCGGTCAGTGTGACCAGCGACGCCTTGCGCGGCATTACGGTCAAGGCACGGATCACCGCTGTCAGCCCCCAGATCGATGCGGATACGCGCAGCGTCAAGGTGCAGGCCACAGCGGCAAACAGCAGCGGGAAGCTCCGGCCCGGCATGTTCGTGAACGTAGCCGTGGAACTGCCGATGCGCCGGAACGTGCTGGTCATTCCGGCTACGGCGGTTCTCTACGCGCCCTACAGCGATTCGGTCTTTGTGATCGAAGAGAACAAGGGAGTGAAAACACTGCGTCAGCAGTTTGTCCGGCTCGGGGAAAAGCGGGGTGACTTCATTGCTGTTACGGAAGGGCTGAAGCAAGGCGAGCCCATCGTCAGCACCGGGGTCTTCAAGCTGCGCAACGGCCAGCAGGTCATTGTGGACAATACGCTCGCCCCGGACTTCCAGAAAGCCCCGGCGCCGGAAAACAGCTGACCGCTGTAGTGACCATGAAGATAACGGACCTCTTCATCCGCCGCCCTGTTCTGGCCCTTGTGATCAACCTCATCATCGTCATCGCAGGCCTGCAGGCGATTCGCACGCTCAATGTCCGTCAGTACCCGCAGAGCGAGAATGCCGCCGTGACCGTCTCCACTGTCTATGTCGGCGCCAGCGCCGATCTGGTGCGGGGGTTCGTCACCACCCCTCTGGAGCGGGCCATCGCGGCTGCTGACGGTATCGAGTACATGGAATCGCAGAGTAGTCTCGGCCTCTCCACCATCACCATACGGCTGAAGTTGAATTACGATGCCACCAAAGCCCTGGCAGAGATCAGCTCCAAGGTGGACCAGGTGCGGCGAGACCTGCCTCCCGAAGCAGAGGTCCCGGTAATCAATATTGAATCGGCAGACAGCCGGTTCGCCTCTGCTTATCTCAGCTTCACCTCGGACATATTGAAACAGAACGAAATCACCGACTATCTTGTCCGCATCGTACAGCCCCGCCTCTCTGCGATAACAGGGGTCCAGCGGGCGGATATCCTGGGCGGCCGTACCTTTGCCATGCGCATATGGCTGAAGCCCGAAAGGATGGCAGCCCTCAATGTCAGCCCTGCCCAGGTGCGCCAGGCCCTTGCCTCAAACAATTTTCTGTCAGCTCTGGGCCGCACCAAAGGGTCCCTGATCCAGGTCAATCTCACCGCCGATACGAATCTGAACACCGCCGCTGAATTCAGACAGCTTGCAATCCGCGAACAGCATGGTGCAATCGTCCGGCTCGGCGATATTGCTGATGTCGTGCTCGGTGCAGAAGACTATGACGCCGAGGTCCGCTTCTCCGGGCAGACCGCCGTCTTCATGGGCATCTGGCCGCTGCCC
>DKBH01000027.1 GCA_002451165.1 Nitrospiraceae bacterium UBA6905 | reverse complement strand
CCGAGCCGCTCTATCTGCCGGTGGATGTCGACAGGGCACTACCGCTCTTTCAGAGGAAGCAGTATGGAGAGATAGAACAGCTGTGCGAGGGCGTGCGCTACCGTTTTGTGAACGCCGGCCATATCCTTGGATCTGCGACACTGGAACTCTGGTATCGGGATGGCGAAGGCGAGAGAAAAATTGCCTTCTCCGGTGATATCGGCAGAAAGGACAACCCCATAGTCCATGATCCTGTTTTCGTAGAGGAGACCGATTATCTCACCATAGAGTCAACCTACGGTAATAGGAAACATAAGGGCATGCAAGAATCGCTTGAAGAGCTCATTGCCGTTATCAAAAAGACGTTCCGGAAAGGCGGAAATGTCATCATCCCCTCATTTGCCCTCGGCAGGACCCAGGATCTGCTGTTCATTCTTAACAAGCTGGTGAAGGAGGGCAGACTGTTCAAGATCAATGTCTTTATCGACAGTCCTCTCGGTGAACGTATCACCAGGGTGTATGCAGCACATCCCGAATATTTTGACGAGGAGGCCCGGCAGCTGTTCAATATAGAAAGCAGAGATGCTATCCAAATTCACTTCACCCGTAAGACCGAAGAGTCCATGGCCCTCAATAAGATAAAGAAGGAGGCGATCATCATATCGAGTTCCGGCATGTGTGAAGGGGGCAGGATCCGGCATCACCTCAAACATAACCTCTGGAGGAGGGAGAGCAGTATCGTATTCGTGGGATACCAGGCAGAAGGTACACTTGGTCGCCAGCTTGTGGACGGGGCCAGGACTGTTGAACTGCTCGGTGAGAATATTGTTGTGCGTGCCGGCATTCATACCCTCGGCGGATTTTCAGCCCACGCCGACCAAAATGAGCTTCTTACGTGGCTATGCTGTTTCAGAAAAGCACCGGAGATATTCATTGTCCATGGCGAAGAGCAGGTCGCCATGGACTTCCAGCAGGCCATAAAGAAACGCTTTCCTTATATCAGCCACGTGCCAAGGGTGGGCGATACCTTTGAGATATGAACCGGAACGGCGTTACAGATCAATAAGTTCTGCTGATAGAGTTGAAAGATCTGCGATTGCCATCGTGGATCTTCCGTAGAGCCATCCGCCTAGTTCGCCGGGATTTACGATGAGTGCTCTGCCGCGCTTGCGTATACTCGGCTCGTGCGTATGGCCGTATACGATCAGGTCGAAGTGACCGCTGTCGGCGAGCGCATCCACGACCTGATGCTCATGCATAATGACAATCTTCCTGCCTGCCAGTTCCAGAATATACGGCTGAGCGAATATCCGCTGCTGCGAAAGCTTCTGGAGCAGCACCCGTTCGCCGTCGTTGTTGCCGTAAATCCCGGTGAAAGGGCAGATCAGCTGCTTCAGAGCCCTGAAGGTAAAGGGTGAAGTGAAATCGCCGGCATGAATAACGTGACTGACCTGCCGCGCATTGAAGTATTCAACAGCCCGTTGTATCATGGGCACATGGTCATGGGTATCTGAGATAATGCCGATTATCATTCATAGCCTCAGGTGGTGGAATTATCATCTATATCAATGATCTTGGCTATATTGTCGTATGCAATGATCTTATAGCTATGCAGTGCTTCAAATTTGCTAAGCAGTTCTGCCAAACGTTCGCCGGCATTCATGATCGCCTCCAGCTTTTTCTTTGCCGCAGCATAATCCAGGGATACTCCCTTCGTTATTTCATCAGCGAGGAGATCAATCGCTAAGGTGAGGTAGGTCAACGGTTGCCGCAGATGATGAAGAAAGGCCCGCGCTGTTTCGACGACTGCGGCATCCTGCTTTGACTTTACTATCTGTTCGTTCGCAGCATTCAGTTTTTCGATATGGGCGCGCAGGGCGACATTTACTTTTTCAAGTTCGCTGTTGAGCGTGTTCATTTCATCTTCCCGCTGCTTCACGGCATCTACCATCTTATTGAAGGACCTGCCAAGTCTGCTGATCTCATCATTGCCGACGACGGAGACCTTTCCTTTGAGCGAGCCGCTGGCAATCTCACTGACTGAGGCAGTAAGCTCGGTAATTGGCGCCGTAAGCCGCTTCGCTACGATAATTGAGACTACAAATGCGAGCAGAATGACGAGAATTGTGACAATGAAGATGAAGAACATCATTTCGTGAATTGCATCCCGTCCAAGTCGATCATCCACACCGAGTCGCAGATACGCAGCAGGCATGCCTTCTATAGGTACGGAAAAGTCGAGAAAGGTTTTCCTGCCTATTGCAACTCGTCGGAAGTCGACGGCATCCGCCCGGTGCGTGAGTGCAAGAAGTTCCTGAGGGATCCCGCCACGAAAGGTGCTAAATACGGTCTGACCAGCCCTTCTGATGAAAACATATTCGATTCCATCGTTTGCCTTCATCATTTCTTGAACGGACGCGTCGAATGACATCAGTTCGTCATGCTGCATCAGCGGGGCTGCATGCAGGGCCAAGCCTGAAGAAATGGCTTTCCCGTCTTTGACAGTTTCAGCAGTGATCAAATTCTCTACATAAAATTCAATGAGAATCAGAAGAACGATCGAAAAAACGACGACGATCGCCGCCATGGCAAGGAAAAGCTTTTGTCTGAGCAGGAGATTATTCATGAAACCTGCGGAAGGTTTGGCAGAGGGAAATCTCGCGTATCCCTGAAGCATTATATAAAGATACTGTAATCATAAAAAATCATAGCATATCAAGCAGTCAGTTCGAAACCGAAGACTGTCACGGGAGCCGGTCAGATGGCACAGTAATATGGGGCGATATAGGTGACTGCCAGAAATAGGATGAAAACTGAGCACAGCAGTGATGACTTTTTGATGGATATATTTCTGGGCTCGTGCGCTGAGATATATGCCGGCAAGACCGCCGATGCCGANNGGCGTCACCGCCGGTCCCATATATACACCCGATCACACCTGCGACAGGGGCAAGCAGAAACATACCTGCGGTACTAAATGCATACCCTTCACCGTTAAACTCATGCTTTACTGTCACTGGACTGACAACTATCGTCCGTATGGTTGCATATGCCATTTGCCTTCTTTCCTCCTGTTTTGTTGGTACCGCGGGTATCGATACCGTCGGTTGCCTCCCCATGAGTCCGAGATCGGTCTCGCAGCCACATAAAGAAGAACGAAACCGACGAAG
>DKBH01000079.1 GCA_002451165.1 Nitrospiraceae bacterium UBA6905 | reverse complement strand
ATCAGGTGCTTTTCCGACACTATCCATAAATAAAAAGACCGTAAAGGACTATGCCAAATGAAAGACCTGTAATAACTTCATCATAAGTTCTACTTGAAGTGGGATTTAATATGTATAGCTTATTTATACCGACAATCACACCAGTAACGCCGATGAGCGAAATGACAAGGCCAATGTACTTTAGCAGGGGACTTAGTTTTATAATTCGCTCATCGCGTTTTGAAATTGTCTTTTCCATATATCCATTTCCACTTGAATTCTACACCAATTTAGCCTTGTCCAGCCAGGTCGATATCAGGAAGAAGTTAAGCATTAGCAAGTGCATCCTCATTATCTGTCACCCGCCGCAAAATACAATTCGTAAGAAATACAAGCAGTATTTCAACCGGTTGGATAAACAATATGGCGATAGGAGCAGTTGATGCACCCGGCAGTCTTAGAGCAGATGACCTTGCTACGTCATAAAGCACGAAGGCATAAAGTACCAGGACAGGCACAAATCTGATGGCTAAATTTCTCAATCCTTTTTTCAAAGGTAAGCGTCTATCTCTGTCCCCCATAGTGAATCGAGCAACAAGGAAAAACGGGATATCGCAAAGGAATGCGCCAAAGCTCATGATAAGGAGTTCGTCAGATTCCTTCGCTAAATCGATCAAAAAAGCCGGTTCATGCAGAGAATTAATCAGAAAGGGCAGTAAAAAGCCTGTAACAACTGGTCCCCATATCATCCATTTTGCATAAGGTGTCCAGTTCGTGCCGCGGGTCATTGGAATATCAGCTTGTGCTCTAATTTGAAAACTCCCTCTCAAATACCATTTGTACTATGCACTATTAGCACCTTCACTGCAGGTCACACTTTCAGGAAGGATGAGTGACTGCGCAGTTCCCGAAGAAGCAAACATTTCTGCATCTCATCCCTCATTGAACCTGCCGTAATTATAGCAGAAAATGGCCATATGCGCAGACCCCGGAATCAGTATCAATCCCTTACATCACACAGGAGGCACCTATGACTATCCAAGAAGCCATAGAACACTTTTCCGAGCATCTCAGGACGTCAGTTAAGAAGCGGACCCAAGAGGGCTATAAGAAGCTCCTGGAACGCTTGCAGACCGAATTTAGTGACCGACAGATAGAAGACATCAAAGCCGAGGAACTCTGCAGGTTCCTTGAAACCTTCACTGAGGGGCTAGCAAAGGCCACCCGGAGGCTCAGATACGCCCAGCTCAGGGCCCTCTTCAACTTTGCTATCGACACCTTCCAGATGAACGTCAAGAACCCCTGCGGTGTATCCCAGCTCTTCAAGTCCTTCAAGAGCGCCCAGCAGCGGCCCAGGAAGATCCTCGACAAAGAAACCGTGGATGAGATCATCTTCAACTCTACAAGCACCAGGGACCGCCTAATATTAGAACTTCAGGCGCGTTGCGGGCTCAGAATTGGAGAAGTGCTGAAGCTCAGAGTATCTGACATCTCGGGGAGGAAGCTCATGATTCAGGAGCCCAAATCTGGCTGGGATGTCGAAGTCGCCTTCATGCCAGAGCATATAGCCGGCCGGTTATCTGACTACATTGCCGAGAGCAACCTCTCATTAGATGACAGGATATTTGATGTCTGTTATACCACGGTCAGAAATCTGGTCGTAAAGCTCGGCCGTAAGCTCAACGTCCGAATAGCGCCCCATGATCTGAGAAGGCATTCCGCTACCTATGCAAGCAGAAACGGGGTGCCGCTGGAGATCATCTCGAAGGTGATACTGAGGCATCAGGATCTGAAGACAACCCAGGTGTACCTGGGCAAGGTTAGCGATTCTGAGGCCATCAGGTGGATGGACGTGCTACACGGCAGATAAACGGCTGTTCAGTGGAAGACTCCGGGGTGCTGCGTCGTAGGGGATTTGCTATAATTACCACAGGTATGGGATTGCCGATAAAATTGAGTGAGATCATGGGTGTTATAGACACGCAGCCCGAAGAGAGTTCTGCGTATGTCAATAAGAAGACCGGCCAGATCTTAGCGCTTACAGAAGAGGAGTTCACGGCTGCTGAGAATGAGGAGCCCCTGGAAGAGTATGCTGAGTGGCAACGGGCAGGCATCGATGCAGCTCGCGATATTTTAAATCATGGGGAAGATTATCTGATGTTGCCTACACGATATGATATCAACGAATACCAGATTATGGAAACGTTCTGTCTTTCGGTTGATGGCAGAGAGACGTCGAAGGATTTATACGGGGCAATAAAGGGGAGCGGCGCCTTTAGAAGATTCAAAGACGCCATCCACAGATTAAACCTTTCAGATGAGTGGTACCGATACCGGGACCAGGCGATACGACAAATCGCTATTGACTGGTGCGAGCTGCATAAGATTAAATTTATAAACGAATAGGACGAGATGCCGGAAGAAGGATGGAACATGTGATGCATTTTCTCCACTTCTTTTGGAAATATGCAGGCGCACTTTCTTCCTGTACTCGTGCGTAGGATGGCATGACTGACTGGTGAAGACTTCTTGTGGGAATCGATATAGATACAATAAAACTCAGGAATTCAATCCGACTATTCAATAAGAATCGTCAATTATGAAAACAAAAACGAACTGCCCATTCTGTCTTGAGGAATTTACAGGAAAAGATGTTTATTGGATAATTGTTCCGTTTAACGAAATTACATGCAGAAAATGCGGTCGCACTCTTAATGTGAAGTGGTATGTGCTTATTTTAGCTCAATTAACTTGGGTGTTAATCATGCTGGTCTTTATGATCGGAATTCCAAGATTATTGTTTCAACGGACAGAGATGGCTTGGCTGAGGAACACAGCACTATTTTTGACGTCAATCGTTGGAGTGCTGGCCGGCTTTACAGCTTATAAAAATATCATACTCAGATGGCTTAGAAGAAGCTTTAATGGATAGGTCAGAAGATCTAAGTAAGTATTGTCAGGGAACTAACGCCGACTCTACAGCGACGCCTCAGCGTNNTGTTAAACCTTTCTTTTGGTATTCCTCACTTTTCGCTTGCCATAGATTTTGAGCCCTTGTAGGTGTCCGTGACGAAATCACTATGCAGACTTCAGGACGAATGTTAGAATGGACGAAAATGGGCACTTGTAAGGCAATACTACTTCCTGAAGTGTTGAGTATAAAGACCTGACCAGATGCTAAAGACTTCTTTTGATAATTGATACCGAAAGACTGTCATGCTAAATGAAAAGCGATAGATCAAAGTCGGAGAAAATGATAAGAAGACTACTGATCTATCTTGCGGTAAGCCTATTTTTTGGCGTGCCTGCTGCTCTTATAAGTGGCATTTGGCCCAAGACTGCATTGGGTTGGATACTGATTGTTATATTTGCCATTCCAGTTATGTTTGTAGGGGGTTTCGTAGGGGAAATACTTTTCTCTGACAAAGTCAGCGATGCTTTAGATCCGAGAAGAAAAACAAAAAAAATATCTCTCGTACGGATGGCGTATGCAGCACTCATCGGAATGGCATATATCGGTCTAATCCAACTCATAATGAAGATATTTGGGGATAAGATTAGACCCCACTTTTATTTCCCCTAATGAAGGCAGCTCTGTTACACTTGGGGAACATGGTTGGATGGCCGTACTTCTTCCTGTACTCCTCGCCAGTTTCAATCCTCGATAACTACTGAGTTCATGTCGAAATCTGCTTTTTGAGAATTTAATCAGCCCTGTTTATTAACTTCTTGAATATTGCACTGGGTAATCTTTTCAATAAAGGATTAATTCTACTTGAATTAGACATTTCAGCAACTTCTTATTCTTAATTAAAGATGACATATCCTGAAGGATAGCGATTGCTTTCCATCACATTCCATGATAGAAAGTAAGAAAACATATCACATCAAGCAAAGGAGGGGCATATCATGAAAAGGATCCAAGGAATCAAGATGTTGTATGCGATGCTGCTAGTTTGTTGCATAGGAGTAGTGCTCTGCCTGCCACAGGGAGCTGAGGCAGCCATATTCAAGGTCAACAGCACGGACGATATTGTGGATGCAACTCTGGGTGACGGGGTATGTGCAACAGGGACAGGGTTCTGCACGCTCAGGGCAGCCATACAGGAGGCCAATGCCCTTCCCGGTGCCGATGAAATTAGGCTGAAGACAGCAGTCTACCGGCTGACACTTACTGGTGCAGGGGAAGATCTTGCGGCGACGGGCGACCTTGACATCACGGACAGTGTGACGATCAAGGGCAAAGGTGCGGCACTGACAGTTGTCGATGGCCACCACAGTGATCGGGTGTTCAATATCATTGGCACCAGCCCAGTGGTAAACATCGTCGGCATGAAGATCCAGAACGGGGTAGTCTTTACGGGGCCCTTTGGTGGTGGGGGCATCTTTAATTTTGGTGGAACGGTTACCGTGAACAGTTGCACCATCACGAACAATATTTGCGGCGCCCAGCTTGGCGGAGGAATCTTAAGCTTCCAAGGTAACCTCAAGATTGTTTCGAGCCGAGTAATCCAAAACGAGCTCTATTATCTGGGAGGAATTGCAAGAGGGGGTGGCATCGCGAGCGAAGCTGATTCAACGTTAAAGATCATAGGGACAAAAATCAAAGACAACTTTGTCTCTAACGTTGCAGATACTGCAAGCCCTAGTGATGTCGCCTTTGGCGGTGGCATTGCAATTGCTCAGACAGGCTCTGTAAAGATAAAGTCCTGCAAGATCATGGGTAATGTTGCTGACTCGTGGTCACTGGATGAGTATGCCTCATCAGGAGCAGGGCTCATGCTGGTCAGAGTGCCCAATGCAAATATCACTAATACCAAGATCTCAAATAATATTACAACTGGTTTGGGCGGCTTTGGCGGCGGAGTCCTTGCAATAGCATCCAATGCTACTTTCAGCGGCTGTACGATCACTGAGAACTCTGCTGTTGGTGGAATCGGCGGTGGTGGTGGCGGCATGTTTTTGGAGAAGGGGACTGATCCTATGACCATAACCATCACCAACATGAGCAGTGTTACATACAACTATGCCTCTCTTGGCTTGGGTGGTGGAATATGGAACCGGGGCGGTGCAGTGACTCTAAATGTATCAGCGGATTCGGTCGTCGCCAATAATCTGCAGGATGATATAAGTGTAGCACCCTGATACTAGACTGTTAGAACAAACCAATTGGGTAGACAGGTCGAGATATGATCTGTCTACCTATTTTTTTGCATCGCCAAAGAGGATATTACGCATTTCTATAAGTAGTCTTGATGAGTTTCATGTTTCGACAACTGTTTCTTTGTAGGTGTTATCAACTCTGATTAATGTTACTTCGTCAATCCTATGCGGACGCCGACGAGGCGCACGTTCCTCTTCAACGCAGACCTACCGCGGCAGAGGTCAGGCAACCTCCAGCTCCACCCCTGAAGTGGAAGGATTTCGGAACAGAACCGCTCAGCTGACCGCCTTCAGGGAGTAACGTGATTCTTCCAAAAGCTGCAGGAGTACAAACGGCCGGGAGAAAGTTCAGCTATGCTGGAAAGAATCAGAGGCAACGCCGTTTGATCAGATGGTTTTTTCATGGAGTTTTTGACGACGAGGGGCTCCCTGCGTAAACTCCCCTTATAAGTAGAC
>DKBH01000020.1 GCA_002451165.1 Nitrospiraceae bacterium UBA6905 | reverse complement strand
GACGGGCAAGACGCTCAAGGACAGTACGCGGATGAAGTTCAGCACGAACGAGTTCTACCTCAAGTCGCCCGAAGAGATGGCACAGGCCTTCCGTGATGTACCGGAGGCGCTGAGGAACTCGGTCGTGATCGCGGAGCGCTGCAATGTCGAGCTGCGTCATAATAATCTGCTCCCCCAGTTCGAGACGGGTGACGGGACGGACGCGGAAGAATTCCTTTCCCGTCTAGCCCTTGAAGGTCTGGCGCGGAAGATCGGCAACGATGCGCCGCTGGTCTATCGGGAGCGTCTCGCCGATGAGCTGACGATGATCAAGAAGATGGGCTTCACTTCATACTTCCTCATCGTCTGGGACTTTATCCGGCATGCGAAGAGCAGGGGCATTCCGGTCGGTCCGGGGAGGGGCTCTGCCGCAGGAAGCCTCGTCTCCTACAGCCTGGACATTACCGAGATAGACCCGATCAAGTATAACCTGCTCTTTGAGCGGTTCCTCAATCCCGAACGGGTGAGCATGCCCGATATCGACATCGACTTCTGCCAGGACCGGCGGCAGGAGGTCATCAATTACGTCGCGGGGAAGTACGGGGCAGACCATGTGGCCCAGATCATCACCTTTGGTACCATGAAGGCAAAGGCTGCGATCAGGGATGTAGGACGAGCCATGGACATCCCCTATGCCGAGGTAGATCGGATCGCAAAGCTCATACCGAACGATCCGAAGATGACGATAGAATTGGCCCTGAAGATGGAACCTCAGCTGAAACAGGCATTTGATGCGGATGAGAGCGTCCGGGAGCTGATCATGATTGCGATGCGGCTTGAGGGGCTGAACCGGCATGCCTCGACCCATGCGGCTGGCGTGGTCATATCGCCGGAGCCGCTCACGAACTATGCCCCGCTGTACCGGAACCCGGCCGATGAAAGCATCGTTACCCAGTTCGAGATGAAGGCGCTCGAGAAGGTCGGCCTGCTTAAGTTCGATTTTCTTGGGCTGAAGACCCTTACGGTCATCGAGAAGACCCTGGAATATATCAAACAGGCAGGCGAAGAGCTGACCCTGCAGAATATGCCGCTCGATGACGGGCTGACCTATGAACTGCTCAGTTCGGGCCAGACAGCGGGGGTGTTCCAGCTCGAGAGCGAGGGCATGCGGGATATCCTCGTTAGGATGCAGCCGAACCGCTTCGAGGACCTGATCGCACTCGTAGCCCTTTACCGCCCCGGCCCTATGCAGTGGATCGATGACTTCATCAAGCGTAAAAAGGGCGAGACCAAGGTCACCTATATCATGCCCCAGCTCAAGGACATCCTGGACGAGACCTACGGCATTATCCTGTACCAGGAACAGGTCATGCTGATCGCCAACAAGATCGCGAACTTCTCCATGGGGCAGGCGGACCTGCTCAGGAAGGCGATGGGGAAAAAGAATGCCGAGGAGATGGAGAAGCAGAAAGAGGTCTTCATCAGGGGTGCGGTCAAAAACGGCATCACCGACAAGAAGGCAAAGCGGCTCTTTGAGGTGATGGAGCCCTTTGCCCAGTACGGCTTCAATAAGTCGCACTCGGCTGCCTATGCCTACATAGCCTACCACACGGCATACCTCAAGGCCCATTATCCGGTCGCGTTCATGGCTGCCACACTCACGCTCGACATGAGCGATTCCGACAGGATCGTGAAATCCATCAACGAATGCCGAAAGATGAAGATTGCGATGCTACCGCCGGACATCAATCTTTCCGGCAGGGAGTTCCGGGTGATCGGCAACTCCATCCGCTTCGGGCTCGAGGCGGTGAAGGGGGTGGGAGGTGCCGCAATAGAGGCGGTGCTCGAGGTGAGGGAAACCGGAGGTCCGTTTATGTCCGTCGAAGACCTCCTCACAAGAGTCGATACCCGGAAAGTAAACAAGAAGGTGCTGGAAGGACTCGTGAAGGCAGGTGCCTTCGACTCCCTTGGTATTTCCCGTGCAGCCGCTATGGATGCGGTTTCCGAGGGTCTGAACGGCGGCAGCAGGAGTTCGCGGAACGCCAACCAGGTGAGCATGTTCGGGGAAGAGGGTGAGGAGCAGGTGGCTGCTGCGGCGGATTGGGATGAGCAGGAGCTCCTGAAAAACGAAAAGGAGGCACTAGGTTTTTATATTACCGGCCATCCGCTCACCCGCTATGATGCTGTCCTTTCACGGCTCAGAGCCCAGAAGACATCCGACCTTGAACAAGTCGCAGACAAGGCCGACATACTCATCGGGGGCATTCTGCGGGCGGTGAAAAAGAAGAATGTCAAGTCGTCGGGAGAGCTCATGGCATATCTGACGCTCGAAGATGACGAGGGCAGCGTCGAAGTGATCGTATTTTCCTCCCTGTATAAGACGATATATCAGCTGCTCAAAAAGGATGCGGTGGTGCTGGTGAAAGGGAGCATTGACAAGGATGAAAAGGGGGTGCGAGTCAGGGCGCTGGAGATATCGAACCTCGAGGATGCGGGCAAGAGGAGTGTGAAGAGGATAGAGATATCCCTGAAGAACGAGCCGGAAAGCACCGAGCACCTCCGCCGTATCCATTCCCTGGTGCATGAATATCCCGGTGATTGTCAGCTCTACCTCATGATACGGAGTACGGCATCTCATACGCTGATTGCGACGGGCGTTACGATCAACCCTGATGCGACATTGGTGAACAGGCTGGAAACCATGATGGGCAGAGGCACGGTGACGGTCTCATGATCAAATACTATCTCGACTTCGAGAAGCCGATAGAAGAGCTTGAGCTCAAGATAGAAGAGATGAAGCGGCTCTCCGACGGCAAGGACGTCAACCTGTCCGGCGAGATCAAGAAGCTGGAGAAGAAGATCAAGGACCTGCGCACTGAGATCTATTCGCAGCTTACCCCCTGGCAGAAGACTCTTCTTGCACGCCATCCGGACAGGCCCTATACCCTCGATTATATCGGCCTCATGACCGATCAGTTCATAGAACTTCATGGCGACCGTCGCTTTGCCGATGACAAGGCAGTTGTCGGTGGCCTGGCGACCCTCAAGAGCGGTGTGCCCGCGGTGATCATAGGCCACCAGAAAGGCAGGGGTACGAAGGAGCGCATCCGCAGAAACTTCGGCCAGCCGCACCCTGAAGGCTACCGCAAGGCTATGCGGCTCATGGAGCTGGCGGAAAAATTCAAGCGGCCTATCATCACCTTCATCGACACACCCGGGGCCTATCCGGGGATCGGTGCTGAAGAGCGCGGCCAGGGAGAGGCCATCGCGTCCAATCTTATGCGGATGTCGCGCTTGCGGGTGCCGATCATCTCGGTGGTCATCGGCGAAGGGGGCAGCGGGGGAGCACTTGCCCTCAGCGTCGCCGACCGTCTCTATATGCTTGAGCACGCGGTATATTCTGTGATCTCGCCGGAAGGATGTGCTGCGATCCTCTGGAAAAAGGGCCTCGATCTCGGACCGGAAGATTTTGCGCGCGCCTCGGAAGCGCTGAAGATGACGGCGCAGGACCTTTACCGTTTCAAGATCATTGACGAGATCATCCTGGAGCCTTCGGGCGGGGCTCATCGCAGCCCTGAAGAGAGCGCGGCGAGCATTTCCGAAAAAATAGCTGAAGCCCTGGAAGAGCTCAAGGCCAAAACCCCGGGAAAGCTCATCGAGGACCGGTACCGGCGGCTCAAGAAGATCGGCAGCTTTACCGAAGAGGCAGTGGCCGCCGCCGATTAGATCGCTCATCGAGGACCTGCCTGAGCTTGATTTCGATGGAAAACCCGCCGCCTGTTTTTTGATCGCAATGATTCAGTGGTGCAGCATTCTCCCGATAGCTGTCTTTCCGAAGGAGAGGGAGATGGCCTGCTTTCTCCGCGCTAACACCCTGTCCAGGGCATCGACGGCTTCATCGATCTGTTCGGTCGTCACGATGAGGGGCGGCTCAAATCTGATCACCTTCGGATTAAATTCATAATACGACGTAAGGATGTGGTGCTTATGCAGCAATTCTGTTATAACCATAAGGGCCAAGTTCTGTTCCATAGCGCCGCTGAAGAGGCCTCCGGTTTCGAGTTCGATGCCCAGCAGCAGGCCTTGACCGCGGATTTCTTTAATAAGGGCATGCTTGGTTTTGAGGTTCTGCAGTTTATCCCTCGCGTAGTCTCCCATCTCCCGGGCCTTCCCGGGGATGTCCTCTCGGTGCATGATCTCAATTGTCTTGAGGGCTGCGGCGCACGCTGCCGGGTTCCCCGCGAATGTGGATATCGTGAGATCGAACCGGTCGCGCGACCCAAAAGCGGCCTTCCAGATCTTTTCGCTGGTTATTGAGACGCTGACGGGCATGACCCCTGAGCCGAGGGACTTCGAAAGCGTTACGACATCCGGCACCACGCCGTCGTGCTCCATAGCGAACATCTTGCCGGTCCTTCCGAAGCCGGTCTGGATTTCATCGAAAATCAGCACGGTCCCGAACTTCCTGCACAAGGCTGCCGCAGCCTTCAGATAACCCTCCGGCGGCACAACAGCCCCTCCTTCTCCCTGTATCGGCTCTACGATAAAAGCAGCAACGTCCTTTGGCTGTAGGTTCTGTTGGAGCGCATCCAGGTCACCAAAAGGGATCAACGCGCAGTGTTCAAGCAGGGGGCCTACGGCCCTGCGAAATTTTTCAGAGCCGCAGACCGACAGGGCGCCGAAAGAAAGACCGTGGTACGCGCCTCCGCACGAAAGGAATGTTCTTCGGCCCGTTGCGGCACGGGCGGTCTTCAGCGCATTTTCGACAGCCTCGGCGCCACCGCTGCCGAATATGGCGACGGTAAGATCACCGGGGAGAATCGAAGCCAGCGCGTTTCCTAAAGCGCCTATGAGCGGATTAAAGCCGACCAGGAGTACCGCAGGAAGGTTTTGTGCATCACGGACAGCCTTGATAACCTCCTCCGGATTATGACCGAGGTTCAGAGTACCGTAGCCGGCGGTGAGATCCATATATGGCCTGCCCTCTTCGTCATACACGTAGATTCCCTCCGCTCGGGTAAATCGCATATCGGCGTCTGCCAGCTTGAGAAGGCCAGCCAGTGGATGGTTGACATGCTTGTCGAACAACGCTGTCGACTCGCTCCTCGAGAGGTTCAGCGCACGTTCAAGAGTTATGACCTGTTTTTTGGGATGCATAGCGTCGCCTCAGATAAATTTCCACGGGAACGCCTATAGCCCTCTGCTCACTGCTCAGTCATTATCCGCGAAGATAGGATCAGGAAGCTTATAGGTAAAAGTATATCACGAAGGGAAAGGCTGTCAAAGCTTTGCAACGGAATGCAGATTTACGTGCATGAAACATATCGGCGGGATCACCAGGATACGAGACAACGCACGCGTTTGTTGTCCGCGCGTATTTGCATGGCAGAGTTGCATCCTCGCTCTGCATGCTGTTGAGACCATGGCTATGCAAGTACCGGGACGAATGGTTGAACGGTTGCCGGGGATAAGCGAACAGCTGTGTTACTTTCTGTGCCTGATACCTGCAGTTGTCATGTGTGTATAACATGTACGCATTAAATGTTCCAAACATGCGCTAGCAGGATAATAATCAAGAACTTGAATTTCCAGAGTAACTACTTGCTGAATAATTTACTATGTTTCTTGAATTGACGACCATGAAACAATCTGATATTATCAGGACGCCATTTAACAATTTGATCTGGTTACAGTCAAAAGTGAGACGTTGTTTATGAAAGTCGGGGCGCTTGTTCGCGGAGACATCGACGGCTTTTTCGGCCTGTTCGTCGACAATCTTTTGCAGTTGATGTTAATTGCGGTCCTGTGCGGCAACGTGTGCGGCATGCCAACGGACACCGTTCTCGGAAAGATTCTTCCCGGAGCGGCACTCTCGATCCTATTTGGTAACGCGTACTACGCATGGCAGGCAAGAAAGCTGACCGTCAGGACGGGCCGGACGGATGTCACTGCCTTGCCATACGGCATCAATACCGTCAGCCTCATTGCCTACGTTTTCCTGATCATGGCCCCCGTTTATTTCGAAACGAAAGATCCGAACCTTGCGTGGCAGGCCGGACTGTTCGCATGTATCGCCAGTGCTCTACTGGAGTGTGTGGGGGCTTTTGTGGGCGACTGGCTCCGCAGGCATACACCACGGGCTGCGCTGCTGTCGTCGCTGGCCGGCATTGCTATCACCTTCATATCCATGGGTTTCGTGTTCCAGATCTTTGCTATGCCGGCAATAGCTGTTGTTCCTGCATTGTTAGTCATTATTGTATATGGGGGACAGATCAAATTGCCGTTGGGACTTCCGGGAGGGTTCGTCGCTGTGGCACTGGGCGTGGCCATGGGATGGATTCTCAGATGGTCAGGATATCTGTATTTTCAGCCGCTTCAGGAGTCGTACCAATTTGCCATTCACCTTCCGCAAACCACCTTCTCCGACATGTTCGCTTTTCTGGCGAACGGGCAGGGATGGAAGTATTTCTCCGTTATATTCCCCATGGCGCTGTTCAACGTGGTCGGCTCACTTCAGAACCTTGAAAGTGCGGAAGCAGCCGGCGATCGGTACGATACACGGTCGTCCCTTCTGATCAACGGGCTCGGATCGATAGTGGCAGCGTGCCTCGGAAATCCCTTTCCTACCACGATTTACATTGGTCACCCCGGTTGGAAGGCCATGGGGGCTCGGTGGGCTTACTCAGCATTGAACGGCGCTGTAATCACCGTGCTCTGCCTGATTGGAGGCATTACCCTGGTGCTTAGGATCGTGCCGATAGAAGCGATGATAGGCATTCTGCTCTGGGTCGGGCTCATTATTACGGCCCAGGCATTCCAGGAAGTGCCCAAGAAGCACAGTGTGGCGGTTGCGATCGGGCTCATGCCGGCACTCGCAGCGTGGGCACTACTGCTTATAGAAGCGACCCTGCGCAAAACGGGAGCCACCTTGTATCAAGTAGCACCGAAATTTGGTAGCGACCTCTACGTATATGGCATCATCTCCCTGAGTCAGGGTTTCATGCTCACGTGCATGATTCTGTCCGCAATGATGGTGTTTGTGGTGGAGAGACAATTCTTCAAAGCTGCGCTATGGACAGCAACTGCCGCTGTTTTGTCATTCTTCGGTGTTATTCATGCGTATATTCTGACACCGGCGGGCGTGCAGAACAAGTTCGGCATTGGGGCAGCCAAGGCATACGCGCTTGCCTACTTCATTGCGTCCCTTCTGCTGCTCGCGCTCCATTACTATAACCGTGGCAGGGAGTCCGAGCGCACCGGCATCATTGCATAGATTTCTTGCATATGACTCTATTTTTTCCTGAGAAGCAGCAGTCTGTCCGGTGTGCCGTTCCAGCTGAACCTCGCACAAGAACACAGACATCCGAGCCAATAGGTATGAGAATCCGACCCTCTAGGGGTTGCAGAGAAATCTGCGTAAATGCAGATTGTGACTAACACCTACAAGGTTTCAAAATTGATGGTCTGCGAAAAGTGATGAATACCGGAATGAAGGTCTAACGACAGAACTGAGCGACCACGGGCAGCGACAAGACGGCTTCGCATTCAGAACAACCGTTCATCGCTGCCCGTGGTTCGCTCCAGTAATTTTGTTGGGCGCTCTGTTGGTCATTGGTGTGGTCCGATGTGGAATCTCATGCCGGTCAGTCGGGCGTCGAGATAGCTTAGTGGGCGAAACGTATAGTAAGAGACCCGGCCCGGGAAGATGACGTAACTCTTGTCATCTCGACACCAAACCTCAGTGTGAGTAGCTCTGAAAGCAAGATACGACCCCGCATAACAAATCAAGAGACCGCCAGCAAGGAAGAGGAGTCGCTTCGGTTTCATCGCACTATTCCGCCCAACCAGTTATTATGTAGTTTATTAGTCCGGTATTAGTCCGCGGACTAATATAACAAGAAAGCATATTAGTCAGTAGAACAGACCGTATCGAAAATATTTGCGGGCTTATATTCAGCCCTCCCATAAAGATAATTTACACTATATGCTTGCTTTTTTAAATATAGTGATTATACGGAGTAACAAAGAGTTGCCTGTTGTTTCCCACTGCTGCGGACTCCAGGAAGCACTATTGCCTCCCAGCCCCGTCATCTTAGAATTACTGTCGCCGTATATATTCTCGTATCCCATTTATAGACCACCGCATAGACATAAATGTTGTAATACTCAAAATCAGTAGTGAAATTGGAATGGAAAGCCAAACAACCCATTCAGGTCCACTGTCACTCCAGCCGGTTAGAGCAAACAGCATGACGCGCAAAATCACTATTATAATCAAGCCAGTCATTAGCCCAAGACCGACACCGAAAAATATACCCCAAAACCACAACAGCGAATGTTTTATTAAATGCTTTTTCATTACTGGACAGTGATTATAAGTACTTCCGGTTTGTCGTATCGCCAGTATCGATTACCAAAAGAAGTCTTCACCATTCAGTCAGGTCTTCCTACGCAAGAGTTCAGGAAGAAAGATTGCCTCCCAGTCCCTTCATGGCAACCATTGTAACATTCATCCTGAAACATGCATAGCAAAAATCATTATTGACAGGCATCCAGGATAGGAGTAATTTCTAATCAAGACAGGCTCACTAAGTGGTGGTCTTGCTCTTCTCGACTCAGCAGAAATGTTTTTAGATCGCAAGACGTAAAGTACAGATGTAAAAGTCTCATGCTGCATGTTTCGAGATGTTCAAACCGCTGAGAACTGGAAATGAGCAAACACCACTTTATTATTGCTTTAGTTGAGTCCCGCTTTTGATTATAGACGCTGGGATATGCCCTAATGTCTCAGCAGGTCGAGTACAAACCGCGTAATGTATGGAGGAAAGACGATGGTCAAAAGAAGAGTAGCACTACCGATTCTCTTGAGTTGTTCCTTGGCAATAGTGATGTTCGGGATGATCGGAATAGCCAATGCCGGCGCTGTTAAGATCTCCGTAGCCGAATTCACGACGGATGGCAATAACGCTCAATTCTCCTACGCCAAAAATGTCGCTAATGGGACGCTCACGGGTAGCACTTCTAATCCTTGCCTTGTCGCTGCTGTGAAGATACCGAGTACAGCCACGCAAATAAAAAAACTAATTCTTTATCTCACGGATGAAGGCATTGGATCACATCCATCGTTTGATCTTATTGGGCTGAACCCTGTTGATGGAACTACGACCAAATACGGCAGTGATATTGTTACGACCGGCACATCAGTAGTGCAAGGTATTGAGGTGCCTTTGGTAGAAAAAAATATAACGAAGGGCCAGAACATCGCTCTCGGCCTTTGCCTTAGTGAGGGGCAGGTGTTCTATGGCGCGAAAATAAAATATCGGTAACGCAGAGATTGAAGCTGTGAACTCATGCCCCTGATGAGAAGCAGTTAAGCCTCTCATCAGGGGAAGCAGATTGCGAGAGCTGCAATACATAAAGTCGCACGGCATATTTCTTCTCATAATCTTCACTGACAATGCGTACTGAGGCATGTCGAATTGGGGAAGGAACAGATTCGTATCCTCCTTCCATTTCTGTTGAACACCATACGCTCTATGCCAGCCGCCCCATTACATCACGGGTATGTATTCTAAAGGGCGCCTCGTTTTTCTCGCCTTCAGAATTCTTCCGATTCCGGCATAGTCATTGATAACTGCTGCATCTTCAAAACCCTGTTCCTGAGCGAGCTTCTGTACAGCTCCTGCCTGGTCGTATCCGAGTTCGAGAAAAATACATCCGTCAGGGTTGAGGTATTCTCCGGCAGAGGACAGAATTTGGCAGTAGTAGTCCATGCCGTCCTCACCCCCGTCAATTGCACTGAGGGGCTCCCAGTCCCGGATCTCACGCTGCAGGCTGTCAAGCTCATCTCTTCTGACGTAGGGCGGATTAGCAGTGATGATGTCGAACTTCCTGCCCCTAAACGGCTCAAAGAGCGAACCCTGCAGAAATCTTGCATTCGCTATGCCGTTGATCTTGGCATTCTTCCGGGCATAGGGAAGTGCTTCCTTTGACACGTCTGATCCATAGACCTCGGCCTCGGGAATTTCCTTTGCAAGAGCAAGGGCGATGCACCCGCTGCCGGTGCAGAGGTCAAGTATAGAGAGCGGGTCGCGGAAGGCGCGGGGCCGGATCCCCGCCTTCATGTTCCTGGCGGTTCTTATCGCTTCTTCCACCAGCAGTTCCGTCTCGGGACGGGGAATAAGCACACCCTTGCCGACGTTAATGGTAAGGCCGAGGAACTCGATATGTCCGATGACATATTGGACAGGCTCACCATGTGCTCTTCTCCGGATAAGCCTCGTCGCTCTTGCAGCATCAGGGCTTTTCACCTCCGGATTACTTACATACGCCTCAAGCCGGTCCATCCCAACCGCATGGAAGACTAACATCTCAGCATCCGGCAGGGCATCTTCAATGCCAGCGGCTTCCAGGGATTCTGTTGCTTTTCTTAGCAAATCAAGAAGTCTCATATTATGAGAAACTCGGCAGCACGGAAAGGAGGCTGCGGGCCGATAAAACACCATGGTGCCGCCGCGGAATCAAAATCCCTTGATACCAATTCACCGAGGGCATTATGATTCGAACAGCGCTGAAGAGAAGTACAAGTCATGCCACTCAAAGATATCGTCAATTCATGGAGTGTGCGCGGTAGCCAGCCTCCGTTATCGCTAACGGTATCTTAAAGCTCTTTGAGCCGGACAGCGTTGAAATGTGTGGTAAGGTTATCTATCATCTCGTCGAGGCTGCCTTCGAGCACCTGTTCAAGCTTATGCAGGGTAAATCCCGTCCTGTGGTCTGTGACGCGGTTCTGGGGAAAGTTGTATGTCCTGATGCGCTCAGACCTGTCACCGGTCCCTACCTGGGACTTTCGTGTCTCTGCCCGTTCCTTTTCCTTTTCCTCAAGCTCCATGTCATAGAGACGGGCGCGCAAGACCTTCATGGCCTTATCCTTATTTTTTGTCTGGGAGCGTTCATCCTGGCACTGGACAACCACCCCAGTCGGAATATGCACGATCCGAACCGCCGAATAGGTCGTATTCACGCTCTGCCCGCCGGCTCCGGAAGAGCAAAAGGTATCGATCCTGAGGTCCTTCTGATCGATCTTGATGTCGACCTCCTCTGCTTCGGGAAGCACCGCAACCGTCGCGGCCGAGGTATGTATCCTGCCAGACGCTTCCGTGGTCGGCACCCGCTGGACCCGGTGCACGCCACTTTCATACTTGAGTCTGCTATAGGCGCCCTTCCCTTCTATGGATGCAACGACTTCCTTGATGCCGCCGATACCGGTGGCATTCATGCTGATGACCTCGACCTTCCACCTCTTTGACTCCGCATACTTCGTATACATCCTGAGGAGGTTGGCGCCAAAGAGCGCAGCCTCTTCTCCGCCCGTCCCCGCGCGTATCTCCAGAATGACACTCTTGGCATCTCGGGGATCAGTCGGCAGCAGCATGACCTTAAGCTCTTCTTCCAGTGGCGGCCGCCTTTTTTTCAGATCCTCCAGCTCCGTCTTGGCAAGCTCCTTGATCTCTGCGTCACCGCTGCTTAAGAGCTCCTCTGTATTCTCGAAGTCATCGAGGAGTTTGCGGTAGGCCGCGATCTTTTCGACGATCGGCTGCAGTTCCGCATGTTCACGGGAATACTTTTGGAAGTCCGTGGGTGTCGCCAGGACCCGGGGATCGCTGAGAAGCCTGTTCAAGCCCTCGTACTTTTCCTCGATCATCTTCAGCTTATCAAGCATTTACAATCTCGCAACAAGGTGAAGCATATACGGCAACGCGTACAGCGCTGAACGGCTGCGCTGTCCGGGAGATGCGTATGCAGATACGTGCACGAGCACCGTGCGACGGAAGTTGACGCGCGCCGCTGCAACAGCACCTTTCCCAAACCCGTTACGCATTCGCCTCCTCCAGCTTCAGGACCTCGATCATGGCGCTCAGCGCAACCTCAAGCTGCGCATCGTCAGGCTCGCGGGTCGTCAGGCGCTGGAGCATCAACCCGGGCAGGATCATGGCATGCATGACCGGATGATGGTCCCATTTTGCGGAGAGCTTCAGCAACTCGAATGATGAACCTGCCACAACGGGTATCAGAACGATTCGCGAAAGGAACTTGAACAGGAACGGCCACTGCTGGGGGATGAACGAAAATACCAGGATGCTGACGATCATCACGATCATAAGGAAACTGGTGCCGCACCGCGGATGGTGCGGGCTGTACTGCTTGACGTTCTCCAGCTTCAGTTCCATTCCCTTCTCATATGCGTGAATCACCTTGTGCTCAGCGCCATGGTACATGAAAATCCTCGCCATTTCTTTCCACATGCCGACAAGAAGGATATAGGCTAAGAAAATAAGAACGCGGATGAGGCCGTCAACGAGGTTGAAGAGGAATGAACTGGTCGCCACGCCGTGGAATATCAGGCCGACGAGCTTGGTAGCATACAGCGGCAACAGGATGAACAGGCCGATGCCCAGGCCGATCGCGACCATGATCGTCATGACGATGGAGAACCTGCTCATCTGTTCTCCTCTCTCTTCTTCATATGCCTTTCCTGCAGAGAATTCAATTGCCTTGATGCCGAGCAGAAGCGCCTGGAACAATGCTACAACGCCTCTGATGAGGGGCAGCTTAAGGAATCGGGGCATGTCGGCCAGCTTCTCTCTCAGGAGATGGATCGTCCCTTTCTGATCGCGCACGGCAACGGTCCAGTTGCCGGGAGACCGCATCATGACCCCCTCGATGACCGCCTGTCCGCCGACGCTCTTTATTTTCTGATCTGTTGCCATTGCCTGTGAAAGAAAAAACAGGAAACCGAAGTGGTTTCCTGTTTTACCCTGATTTTCGCGCCAGCTATTTCTTAGCGTATTTCTTCTTGAACTTCTCGACCCTTCCCTCGGCATCAACAATTTTCTGTTTGCCGGTGAAGAATGGATGGCACTTCGAGCAGATGTCAAGATGGATATTTTTCCGGGTCGAGCGCGTTACAAAAGTTTCGCCGCACGCGCAGACCACTTTGACTTCTTTGTAATCCGGGTGAATGCCTGCTTTCACGTTCTTCCTCCTGAAATATGGTCAATTAGTTTAATAAATATCAGCGTGTTTTGGCAACATGCCGGCTTGATTTCCTCCACCCCATCCTGTATCCTTCCAGTATGCAGCAGGAGGTGGTTGATTTCCTCATCATCGGAAGCGGCGTTGCGGGCCTTCGGGCTGCGATCGAGCTTGCCCCGCACGGTGAGGTGCTGGTGATTACCAAGGACAGACCCTCCGAGAGCAGCACCGAATATGCCCAGGGTGGCATAGCGGCTGTCATGAGCGATGAGGATGAGGTGGGCATCCATTTTGAGGATACGCTCAAGGCGGGGGATGGTCTCTGTAAAGAGGATGCGGTCAGAACCCTTGTGCAGGAGGGGCCGGAGAGGATTGTGGAACTCATCTCCTGGGGTGCCGCGTTCGATAAGGAAGGGACTAAGCTTTCGCTCAGCCTTGAAGCAGCGCATTCCCGAAGGCGGATCCTTCACGCCCACGGCGACTCTACCGGCAAAGAGCTTGAGCGTGTACTGCTGAAAAAAGTTCGTACCTATCCCTCGGTGCGGAAATATCCCTTTGCCATGACGATCGACTTAATCGTACGGGATTCCGTATGCCACGGGGCATATGTTCTCAAGGGCGGTGCAGTAGCTGCGCTTTTTGCAAAGGCTACTATCCTTGCGACCGGCGGGGCGGGCCAGCTCTACTCAAGAACAACCAACCCCCAGGTCGCGACCGGAGACGGCATGGCTATAGCCTTCAGGGGCGGAGCCGTGCTCGAGGATATGGAATTCGTTCAGTTCCATCCCACAAGCCTCTATTCACCGACCGCACCCCAGTTTCTCCTCAGCGAGGCCATGCGCGGCGAAGGCGCCCTGCTCCGCAACATAGACAAGAAGCAGTTCATGGGGTCATATCACGCCCACGCAGAACTGGCACCCCGCGATATTGTCTCGCGGGCGATCATTTCCGAGATGGTAAAGACGAACAGCAACCATGTCTATCTTGACCTGAGGCACCTGGAAAAACATTTCGTCAAGAACCGCTTCCCGCGGATCCATTCGACCTGCCTCCGCTACGATATTGACATCACGGAAGATCTTATCCCGGTCTCGCCTGCTGCCCATTATATTATGGGGGGTGTGAAGACGGATATCGACGGCAGGACGAGCGTCCGGGGACTGTATGCTGCAGGGGAAGTTTCCTGTACCGGAGTACACGGTGCGAACAGGCTCGCATCGAACAGTCTGCTCGAAGGGCTCGTTTTCGGTGCACGGACGGGAACGGCCGCATGCGAGATGACCGTACGTCCGGACAGCTCGATACGCTATAACTTCACCCCGTCGACCATACCGGACACTGATGAGATCAGAAGAGCGCTCAGAAAACTCATGTGGGAAAAAGCGGGGATCATCAGGTGCGCAAAGTCTTTGGGGGAAGCTGCAGATCAACTGCGTGTCTGGCGCGATCACATCCATAGGGACTACGCCACCCGCAATGAACTCGAGTTGAAGAACATGCTGACGATTTCCGAGATCATTGTACAGGCTGCACTTGCCCGGAAGGGGAGTGTGGGCGCGCATTATCGTTCTGACCATAAAGAACGCGGAGAACGCTGGCAGGAGCATCTCTGGTGGGACAGGCAAAGCCTTGCAATGCACAATCTTGCGTTGCTCCCTGAGGGTAAAGACTCGTGCGGCAGGTAGTGCGTCTGGGGGCACCATAGACCGTCTGACATCACCGCGCTTTGCAACGGCATGGCATTGACCCCTGTCGGGCAGACTCTTCTCAGGGGACTTTTATATCATACGCCTTGATCTTCCGGTGCAGGTTGCTCCGTTCAACGCCGAGCACTTCGGCTGTCTTTGATACATTCCAGCTGTTTTCCTCAAGTTTTCTCGCGATGAATTCCCTTTCAAAGGCGTCCCGCGCATCTTTGAGTGTCGTAAATTCGGCATAATCTGATCGCGGTGCCTTTATCGCAAGAATATCGACCTGTGAAATGACCTTGGACGGCGTCATGATCACCAGCCGTTCGAGCACGTTCCGCAACTCCCTGATATTGCCCGGCCAAGTATGGTTCTGAAGGGCTCTGAGCGCTTCGGCAGAAACAGACTTCTTCTGCTGACCGTATTCGGTAGCAAGGATATCAAGAAAATGTTCAACCAGAAGCGGAATATCTTCCGGACGCTCTCTCAGTGCCGGGACCTTGATCGGTATGACATTAAGCCGGAAAAAGAGGTCTTCCCTAAAGTTTCCCTTCTTCACCTCTTCTGCCAGGTCCTTGTTTGTCGCCGATACGATCCTGACGTCAACCTTGATGTTCTTGTTGCCGCCCACACGTTGGAACTCCTGTGTCTCGATTACCCGGAGGACCTTTGCCTGGGTCTGGAGGGACATGTCACCAATCTCATCAAGGAAAAGCGTTCCCTTATCCGCGAGCTCAAACTTGCCTTTCTTCCGTTCAAAAGCACCCGTGAACGACCCTTTTTCATGGCCGAACAGCTCACTTTCAATCAGTTCCTGCGGGATAGCGGCACAGTTCACCTCAACAAAAAGACCGCTGACCCGAGGACTCTGCTCATGCAGGAGATGGGCTACAAGCTCCTTTCCGGAGCCGCTATCGCCGAGGATAAGGACCCTGCTGTTGCTGGAGGCTGCCAGGCGTATCTGCTGCTCAAGGTGTTTTATCTTCTGCGATTCTCCGACCAGTTTCCATCTGCGAAGCAGGTTCTCGCGAAGCGCCCGGTTCTCCATTTCGAGGTTCTTCTTTTCAAGAGCGCGCTGAACTGAAAGGAGCACCTTGTCGAGGGAAAGGGGCTTCTCCAGAAGGTCATAGGCCCCCATCTTCGTCGCCTTGATCGCGCTCTCGATATTGGCATGGCCCGATATCATGATGACCGGAAGGTCGGGATAGGAAGCCTTGATTTCCTGGAGTGTCTGTATGCCGTCTATACCGGACATCCAGATGTCAAGCAGGATGAGATCCGGCAACGCCTCCTGAGCGGCCCTAACTGCTTCTTCACCCGAGGAAGCAGTCACTGTCTCATATCCTTCGTCTTCTATAATCCGGGAAAGGCTTTCCCTGATTCCTTCCTCGTCGTCGACAATCATCACCTGCGCCTTCGCCATCTACCCTTCCTTAATCGGCAGCTCAATGCGGAAAATCGTACCATGCGGTCTATTGTCCATGACCCTGATGTACCCTCGGTGTTCCGTTATTACCCTGCTGGCGATGGCAAGGCCGAGACCCGTACCATCTCGTCTCGTTGAAAAATAGGGGAGGAAGAGCTTTTCTCTGTCTTCCTCGCGTATGCCGGGGCCATTGTCCGCGATATCCACGTAGACCCTGTTCGAGAGAACAGCATACTGTATCATTATATCAATCCTGCCCTGATTCTGCATCGCCTGTATTGCATTGTCCACGATATTGATAAGCACTCTCTTGAACTGCTCTTCGTCAAGCTCGACCGCCACCGCATCGCCTGCAACCGAAACATGTATCTTCACCCCCCGATAGTCCTTATAGAGATTCACTGCCGATTCGATGATCGGGAGAAGAAGTACCGGTGCTTTCCTGATCTCCGGCATCTTTCCGAAACGCGAGAACTCGTCAACCAGCCTCCGGAGGCTCTCCACCTCCTTGATGATCGTCCGGGTTGAACGATCAAAGACCTTGCCGAAGTCTTCGTCCCTGTTAACCCATTTTTTTATCATATGCTCCGTAGAGAGCTTTATGGGGGTCAGCGGATTCTTGATCTCATGCGCTATCCTTCTGGCGACCTCCTGCCAGGCAAGGGTCTTCTGGGCACGGGCGATTTCAGTAAGGTCATCGAACACCACGAGCGTTCCCATGAAATCTTTGGCGTACTGAAGGCTTGTGATGAAGATCCTGATAAGGGCTCGCCGTTCCCCCACCTGAATCCTGACCTCCTTCTCAATGGCTTTGAAGTCCTTGATGATAATACCTCGCACCGTCTCCTTCAGCTCATCAGAGTTCAGGATCGCGAGGAGGTTGGAATATTTTTTATTGGTAACATCCTGCGGAGTAATGTTCAGGATCCTGCAGGCAGCATTGTTGACGGTCAGGATGTTGCCTTCTGCATCAAGAGATATGACGCCGGAGTTCACATTCTCAAGGATCTTCTCTATAATCAACCTCCGGCGGTCTGCTTCTGAATAGGCATGCTGAAGGGATTCCTTGTTCTCCTTCAGTTCACGTACCATCGTGTTGAAGGAGCTGACCAGCAGCCCGATCTCGTCGTCCCTTGAGATATCTACGGACATCTCAAGGTTTCCCCGCGCAACCTCACCGGTCGCCTGGGCCAGCGCCTGAATCGGATCCAAAATACCACGGGATATCCGGAGCGCGATCCAGAGGGCCATGAAGATCATGAGCAGCGTCGAAAAGCCGAGAATGAGCAGGTAATTCGTCTTGATCGGCAACTTCCATGATTCAAGCGCGAGATAGTTCTTGTATGCATCCTGTATAGTTTCTGCATTCCTGCTGATGGTCCTGTCCACGACCGATTCGACAACAACCACGCCGTCCTGGGGCCGTCGGGTATCCTTCGGAACCACGGCACGCACGATGTCGCCGCTATCGGCGGTTATGACCTCGACGTCAGACTTTCCTTCAAACCCCGCTCTCACGGTCTCTGTAGCGTTTTCAGGTATCGAAACAAGAGAATAGACACGGAAGCCTTCAGGATGACCGCTGCCTGTTGCAGCAGCCTGAGCATAGGCGAGGGTCTGCCGTCTCTGCATTTCATACGCGGCCTTCGCAATCTCCATGGACTGGTCAAGGGGCTCACGCACCTGGGGATCAAACCAACGGTCAAGATAGTTCGTGATGATGCCGCTCGATACAACGAACAGGAATGCAGAGGGGATGAGGGTCATGACCACCAGGACCACCACAAACTTCGTTTTGAACTTATACCCCAGCACCCTGTGCTTACGCTCCAGATACAGACGCAGCATGCTTTTGCCCACAAAGAACATGAGCGTGAGAAGGGCTACCACATTCAGGTTCAGCAGGACAAAAAGGAGCACTTTTGTGAGGAACGGAACATGCTCGAGCCCCAGATAGTGGAACTCTATACCGAAAACAACGATGATCAGCAGGACAATGGATACGATAAACAGGGCAAATCGGATATTCTTCATTGCGCGCCCGTAATCGAAAATGGCGCCGAGTCCTGTACAATCTTGAACTCGTTTTCGGAAATAAAAATGAAAAGGTATCCGATAACCGGAGGAAGCTTGCGGATCTTGGATTCCGCCGTGATCCTTACAAAGTACTGACCCGGTTCAAGCTCGCGCATATTGGCAAGCTTCAGATCCTTGAATGAAATCGTCCATGCCAGCATGGATTCAAAGGACTTGAAGCGTTTTTCGACGAGGACACTGCCGTCGCTCGACGTGGCAGTGAACTCCTTCTTGATAGGATCCGCCCTTACCGTACGTACGTAGGCCTTGCCGAGCACAAATTCATCAGGCCAGACCTTCCAAATTCTGAAAAGGTCGATATAGAATCTCAGCTCTTTGTCCACGCCGTTCTTTATTGCCTCGATGCTCTTGTTCTCCAGTCCGAGGCTGAAAGTCACAAAAAGGTCGTTCTGGATGAGCTTCAGCTCCGGCCCCGCCACGGTCTGACTTTCCGATGCGCGCGGCATGAGCAAAATACCGATGAGCAAGAATATACGGTAATAACGAGACATGTGGCTTGACTTCTCCCAAAAAATATTTTCATTATAGCATAACGATCCGAAGCGCAAAGGGTTTCAGATACGTGAGGGGGGCATGCATGGAAATACAGACAATTACAATAGCGATACCTGAGGGCTGCAATCTGATCCTGGGGCAGGCCCATTTTATCAAGACCATCGAGGACCTCTATGAAATCGTTTCAACGACGGTCCCCCAGGCGCAGTTCGGCATCGCCTTCAGTGAGGCCTCTGGACCTTGTCTCATCAGGACCGAGGGAAATGACAGCCAGCTAATCGATGCCTGTGCCGCATACCTTCAGGCATTAGAAGCAGGCCACATTTTCTGCATTCTTCTGAGGAATGCATTCCCCATCAATATCCTGAACCAGGTAAAGAACTGCCCCGAGGTCTGCAGGATATTCTGTGCTACCGCCAATCCTCTTGAAGTCGTCGTTGCGGGGTCCTCCCAAGGAAGAGGCATCCTGGGCGTAATTGACGGATATTCTCCCCGGGGTATAGAAACGGCAGAGGATGCAATGCAGAGAAAAGCATTTCTGAGGAAAATCGGCTATAAATTATAGGAGTAGAAGAGCACATGCACATTGCAGAACTGAAATATGACGGGCATGGTTTGATCCCGGCGATCATTCAGGACGCACAAAACCAGGAAGTCCTGATGATGGCTTACATGAACGCCGAGGCTGTTGCCAAAACGATCGCAACCGGCTATACCCACTTTTGGTCCCGTTCCCGCAGTGCCCTCTGGAAGAAAGGGGAGTCTTCGGGTCACGTTCAGGAAGTCCGGCAGATCCTGTATGACTGCGATAAGGATACGATCCTGATTAAAGTCATACAGAAAGGGCCCGGCGCCTGCCATACCGGTCACCGCTCCTGTTTTTACACGGATATTAGCGGCAACGAGGTGGCGCAGAAGGTCTTCTCGGCAGAAGACGTTTACGGCAAGAAATGATCCTCGATGACCTCAGGTCTGTCATCCTTGAGCGGAAGAACAATCCCCGGGAAGATTCATACGTCTCGTTGCTCCTTGCGAAGGGCATTGATGAGATACTAAAGAAGGTCGGCGAAGAGGCAATAGAGGTGATCGTTGCGACAAAGGACGGGGACAGGGAACAGGTTTTTCGGGATCTTGCAGACCTCTGGTTCCACTGTATGGTCCTATTGGCTATACAGGGGCTGAGCCATAAGGATATCTTTGGTGAGCTTGAACAGCGGTTTAACCGCCGGGAGGGGAAATGACCGGCTGTATCTTCTGTGAAATCGCCGCGAGGAACATACCGGCAAGGATTGTTTATGAAGACGATCTTGCCATTGCCTTTGAGGATATTAATCCCCAGGCACTGGTGCATATCCTTATCGTTCCCCGAAAACATATTGCAACGGCGTTGGAGATCGGTGACGCTGATCAGGCACTCATTGGGCATCTGTTTCAAATGGGAGCCAAGATCGCTCAGAACAAGGGTATAGCGGAAAAGGGTTTCCGGTTGGTCATGAACACGAATGCAGATGCAGGTCAAACGGTGTTCCATATCCATCTGCATCTGCTCGGCGGGCGCTCCATGCACTGGCCTCCGGGATAAGAAAAGACATGCGGTGTCTTCCTGATGCAAACAAGGATGGTGCCGAAGGCGGGACTCGAACCCGCATGGATTTCTCCACACGCCCCTCAAACGTGCGTGTCTACCAGTTCCACCACTTCGGCAGGTAACGAGAAATATACACTATTTTCCGTCTGCTTTTCAAGGCAAGGCCGTATCCTGCGAACTGCCGGATACTCACGGTGATGCTGTGGCAACCTGCTTATAGGACCGCACGAAATTCTCTACCAGACGGGGGTTGAAGTCCTTTCCGGACGTTTCCGTCAAAATGCCGATGATGGACATCGGATCGACCGACTTTCGGTACGGGCGATCTGTCCTGAGGGCATCGAAAAAATCGGCGATGGCAATGATCTGGCTTATAATATGCTGCTTGCCCCCCTTCCTTCTGGTTGCCGGATATCCTCTGCCGCTGAACTTCATGTGATGTTCATATGCGGCAACCAGCGCATATTTCGGAATATCCGGCAGCGTCGCAAGGTACATGGCCCCGTAGGTCGGATGTTTCTTCATCTCTTCCCACTCGCGGCCGCTCAGCTTACCCTTCTTCCCCAGCACCTCTTTGGAAATGAACATCTTGCCGACATCATGAAGAAGTCCCGCAAGACCGATGTCATGCAGGATCTCATCCCTGAAAGCCAGCGCCTGGGCCTGGAAAATCGATAAGACCGCCACATTGGTGTTATGCGTAAAAGTATAATCACTATAGGATTTCGCCGGGGTGATGACCTTGAGAATGTTCACCTCCTGCCTCAGCGTGTCGATAAAGCTGACAACGATCTCTTCGAGACCCTTCAAATCAAGCCGCTTGAATCGGGCTACGCCATGAAAAACTCCCTTCAGCTTCTCGACGTTCTCTTCCATTATCGCGGAAACATCGACTCCGGCGCCACTACCCCGTTTCACCTCGACGATACCCCAGGCAATATGCGGATAGGTCCCGCTGATCCTGCCGGGCAGGGCCACTTCGGCGATGAAATCCATCAGCTCGACAACGGTAACACCCCGGGATACGACAACCTTTTCTATCTCCTTTCGTTTCAGCCGCTTCATGAAATTCTTAACGTGCAGGCTCTTTTCGGAAAAAGGCTGACCGTTGATGTGCAGGCTGTCGTCCAGAAGTGCAATGCTGAACGTATCGCCCTCATAGAGCGCACCGAGACGGCCATGGGCCCGCTGGCAGAGGAGCAGGACAGCGGGGTGCTCCTTGCGATATAGGCTGCAGTTCGAGAGGGCGATCATCATGTCAGTTATGAAATCAGTTGTTTCGGACATCCGTCATCATTCCTTTTCGGTCATGCACTCAGCCGCGTCTCAGCCCTTTCTCACAGAGGGAACGGATCTCCTCGTTCTTTGAGCTTCGACCTACGTCAATCAGTTTTCGTGCTGCCTCAGGAGGATAATTCTGAAGATTCCTGAATATAGCCACCTTGAGTTCCTCAAGGCCCTTGCGATTGAACACTGACCATGAGCCATAGATCTTCAGCAGTGCATCAATCGCCTGGCTGTCGCCGATTTCTCCCAGTGATCGCACGATATCCCTTTTGTATGACGCCTCGGCGCCCAAGAGGTCCCGCTTCGCAATAAGCGCAATCAGATGCGGTACGGCATCCCTGACCCTAAAGTTCCCAGCAAGCTTGATCGCGCCCTGTCGCATGTCGGCCTCCCCGCTCTGAAGACAGGTCTTCAGATAGGGCACGGCATCGGCCGTCCCAAAGGCGAGGAGCGTTCGCAGGGCTTCGATGCGCACTTCGATATTCTGATGCTTTACGAACTTACGAATCCGCTCGGCCTCCTTTTTTCCATTACAGTTACGTATAAGCGAGAGCATATTTCTTATAACATACCAGCGGTCGTCATCCAGTTTTTTTACCGCATAGGGGACGACATCACTACCGATCCCTTCGAGCACAGAGAGCAGAAACCGCCGCTTGCCTGAGTCCTGCTCTTCAGCGAGCGCATCCAGAAGAGGATCCGTGACAGAGCGGCGCAATGCCCGAGCCAATCTGACCGCCCCTTCCCGTTCCCTCCTGCCGTAAAGGTTAAACGCCGTAATCAATCTCGCGATGAACTCGGGGGAGTGGAAAAAATACTCCACCGTACTCGCCGCCTCATGCGTGAACTTTCCGCTCAACGCATGCGAACTCAACGTGTTGTAAGCCTCCAGGATCTCCTCGAACCGGCCGGTCTCCACAAAGAAATTCATAAACTCAGACAGCTTCGTAACAATCGTCAGGTAATCTGCTGATGTAATAAAGTCTGCATAGAGAAGCTCCAGCATGACAGCGAGGGCGGTACTGTCAACGGCTTCTTCTTCACACTCTTTACTGAAGAGGCTGACCACGTCATTTTCTCTCCCCTTTGCCTTTAGCATGCGCTCCAGTTCCTGCTGGTATTCTTTATTGACATAGGCTTGAAAATGGTCTTCTCCGAAGAGCGTTACGACATCGTCGCTGATCTCTATATCGTCCAGGACCGCTGACTGCTGGTAAAAAAAATCAAAATAAGATGTCTTCATCTGCTTGATGGAGGCTAGCTTGTCGATCAGGTTTTTGAGTGTTGGGGGAATGAATGAAGCCTGTTCCGTCAAGAGCTCGGCGACCTTTTGGAAGCTTTCGATCGTCATTTCGCTGAAGATATTTTCGACCTTCCCGATCTCTGCAGACAGGCGCGCACCGGTCCTCGTAACAAACTGCCGTCTGATCTCCGGTCGAATCCGATCAAGGAAGGAAAAGAATTTATCAAACGCCTCCCGGCCCATCCGGGATTGATCCTTTTTTCCGAGGTAGGCGGTGATCACACGGTCATAAAACTCCTCTCCGGACGCGTCTGAAATACCTGTGTTCACGGCATCGGCAATGGTCTCCACCGGGACCGAAAGTATACCGGGCCCCTGATCCCCGAATAGTCTTCCTTCCAGGATACCCTGAACATAATTCTCCCAGATCCCTTCTCCTGAAGCTTCGTCCCGTTGCGTGCCTTCGACGAAAAAGAAGCTGTTCATGTCAAGAGGGGTGAACGTGACGTGCGCTATATCTTTTTGGGCAAGCTCGGCGAGCTCCTTACCCATCGGTCCACCCTGAGCAGTAATAAGCTCATGGAATCGTACGAGCTCTTCCTGTTTGAGTCCGGCGGAGAATGTTATAGCAGAAATTGCTTTTGCATGTAGGATCTTCGCGAACTCTTTAAAGACGAGATTTCCGCGGTCGAGCGTGACCTCATCGATGATCAGTGCATCCTTTGCAATACCAAGGGTAATGCTCGCCCTGATCGCAAAGAGCTTTTCGAAATTCTGACTTGTCCGTTCAATCGCGTTCTTGATGGCGGGGTGTTCCGGCGGATAGATGCCAATGCTTCTCCTCCATAAATTCATATCGACTACGACATCAGCGAGCAGCTTTACATCAAGAGGCAATTTTGCCCGCGGTTCCTCTGCCATGATCGTATCCTGCCGACCTCCTTCGTCGCATCACTCGGCACACCCAGCCGGATTGTTACAAATTATAGCACGAGAGCATCTTTACCTGCCCCTCCCGCGGATGATACAATCACTCATCCCATGGGATATAAAAGCATAAGGGAATGGCCGGAACATGAGCGGCCGCGCGAACGGCTCCTCAGAGAGGGTGCAGCCGCCATGACCGACGCCCAACTTCTTGCGGTCATGCTCCGCACGGGAGCCGGGGGAAAAAGCGCTCTTGATCTTGCCATGGAGCTGCTCGATAGGTTCGGAGCGCTCAGGAGCCTTGATCAGGCTTCCCTTGCTGAGATCTCAGCGATACGGGGCATAGGTACGGCAAAGGCTGCCCAGCTTAAGGCTGCCGCTGAACTAGGTAGACGGCTGTTCCGAGAGGCAGCTCCCAAAGGACCCTCTTTTTCTGCTGGCAAGGATGTTCACGCCTTTGTCTTTCCGAAAGTCCAGGGGCTTATGAAGGAGGTGTTCTACTGTCTCATGCTCGATGTCAAGAATCGGCTCATCCGGGAAGTGCGAATATCCGAAGGCACGCTTTCAGCATCGCTGGTGCATCCCCGCGAGGCTTTCCGCGATGCGATACGGGAAGCTGCAGCTTCGGTCATATTCGTGCATAACCATCCGAGTGGCGACCATGCCCCCAGTCGTGATGACATTCTCATAACAGAAAAGCTCGCTGCCGCCGGAAATACGGTCGGGATCAAGGTGCTTGACCATATCATCGTCGCGGACAACGGATATACCAGCATGCTGGAAAAAGGCTATTTGAAGGCAGGATAACGTATAATAGTATCCTCGCTGCCGCCGGGCGCGGGACCAGCAGTGACCGGCAAGGATCGCCGTGCGCAGACCAAGCAGCGTAACATCTTCACGGGGAAAGGCGAGGTGAACGCCATGAAAGTACTGGTAATAGGAGGCGGAGGACGGGAACATGCCATATGCTGGAAACTGTCCCAGGCCAAGTCTGTCGACAAGATCTATTGCTGTCCGGGAAATGCGGGCATTGCGCAGATTGCTGAATGCATCGACGTCAGCCAGCATGACTTTCAGTCCCTCCTTGATTTCGTAAAGTACGAATGGGTCGATCTTACCATCATAGGACCAGAAGAGCCGCTTTCCCGAGGTATGGTCGACCTCTTCGAGAAAGAGGGTAGGCGGGTTTTCGGTCCGACAAAGGCGGGGGCGCTGTTGGAAGCGAGCAAGGTCTTCTGCAAGGACCTCCTGCGGTCTCACGGTATTCCCACAGCTGAATACAAGGTCTTCACTTCCCATGTGCATGCAGAAGAGTATGTGAGGTTCAAGGGAGCGCCTATCGTCATCAAAGCTGATGGTCTTGCCGCAGGGAAAGGTGTCTTCGTTGCATCCACGATTGAGGAGGCTCTTGATGCGCTCAAGATCATTATGAAGGACCGGGCATTCGGCGCAGCAGGCGATAAAGTAATCGTTGAGGAATGTTTAGAGGGCGAGGAAGCATCCTTCATGGCACTCACGGACGGAAAGACCATTGTCCCGATGGTGAGTTCACAGGACCACAAGAGGATATTTGATAATGACAAGGGGCTGAACACCGGCGGTATGGGAGCATACAGCCCTGCACCGATCATTACGCCGGCACTGGAAAAGACGGTCATGGAAAGGATCCTGGAGCCGACAGTGAAGGCATTGCGCTCTGAAGGGATCACCTACAAGGGTGTCCTGTATGCCGGGCTCATGATCCGCGATGGGATACCGTCCGTGCTTGAATACAACTGCCGTCTGGGTGATCCTGAGACGCAGCCCGTACTTGCCCGACTTAAAACAGATTTCATGGAGATAGCCATGGCCATTGCTGAGGAACGTCTTGCGGACATCAGGATAGAGTGGCTGCCGGACCCTGCTGTCTGCGTGGTGATTTCGTCGAAAGGATATCCGGGCCAGTACCGAAAAGGGGATGTAATCTCCGGGCTTGACAAGGCACAGGAACTCCACGGCGTCCAGGTGTTCCACGCAGGTACCGCCTTCAGGGATGATGCCATTGTAACATCGGGGGGACGGGTGCTCGGGGTCACCGCAACGGGACAAGATATCGCTGCTGCAAAGGCCCGGGCATATGAAGCTGTTCAGAAGATACATTTTGACGGTATGCATTACCGGAAAGATATTGCTGACAGGGCACTGAACCGGCAGTGATCCGCAAATACGATGCGGGTTACATAAACAAAAAACAGGTGGCCGTTAGCCGTTCACGACATGCAGCCCGTTAACCACCCGTCACGAATCAAGGGTCGCGGTTGTAAGGAGGAATCATGAAGCTGAAGGTACTCATTATCATGGGGAGTGACTCCGACTTGCCGGTCATGGAGGAAGCCGCTAAAGTCTTTACGACTTTCGGAATCCCCTTTCGGATGACTGTTGCCTCTGCGCATAGAACACCCGAACGGACGCTCAAGATAATAAGAGAGGCAGAAGAAAACGGCGCTGAAGTAATCGTCGCAGGCGCGGGCATGGCAGCTCATCTTCCCGGAGTTATTGCCTCCCATACTATTCTGCCGGTAATCGGCGTGCCACTCGATGCATCACCCCTGCACGGCATGGACGCGCTGCTCAGCATCGTCCAGATGCCTCCCGGCATCCCCGTGGCTGCAGTTGCCGTCGGCAAAGCAGGAGGAAAAAACGCGGGTATCCTCGCCTGTCAGATCCTTGCCCGGAAAGATACTGCGCTGCGCAGGGCACTGGTCGAACACCGGAAAAAGATGGCCCAGGAGGTGGAAGAAAGGGCCCTAAAGGTCGAAAAAAACGCCTCATGAAGACAAGCATCGACTGTCTGCCCTGCTTCCTGAGACAGACTGTCATCGCCCTGAGGCAATACGGGGGGGATGAAACAACACATATGAGGGTGTTGCGGAATGTCCTTGCCATCATGCAGGAGACGGACTTGCATCGACCTCCTGCATACACCACAACGTTCATCCACAGGACGATCCGGGACAGTATTGCGGGCGATCCTTTCGAGAAGATAAAAAAAGAGTATAATGCCCTTGCCCTTTCCTTGTATCCTTCGCTCAGGGAGCGGGTAGCAGCCAGCCCGGACCCGCTCTGGACAGCCTCGCGGCTGGCCATTGCCGGCAACATTATTGACTTCGGCATCTTCACGAGCATCGATATAGAGAAGTCCATAAATGAGTCTCTCAGACCTGGGATAGCGGTCGATGCATTCGCCTCTTTCAGGGGAGATCTCATGGAGACCGAAGAAATCCTCTATCTACTTGATAATGCAGGAGAAATCGTCTTCGACAGGCTCCTGATCGAAGAACTCCAGGCAGGGGGAAAACATGTTACTGCGGTGGTGAAGGGTTCTCCAGTATTGAATGATGTGACGATGGACGACGCTGTCCAAGTCGGCCTTTCCGACGTATGCAAGGTCATAGACAATGGCTCCGATGCGATCGGGACATTCCTCCCCTGGACATCTCCGGGCTTCAGAGCACGGTTTGAAAAAGCCCCGTTGATTATCAGCAAGGGCCAGGGAAATTTCGAAACGCTATCCGGAACGGAAAAAAGAACGTACTTTCTCTTCCAGTCAAAATGCGATGTTGTTTCTCGGGAATTAGGGCTTTCGCCCTGTTCGATGCTCTTTAAGAGATCCTGACAGCTGCCTCCGGACCATCAACGGAGTGCACCAGAGTCATGCGGCAGATCAGTATCTGTCCCCTTTGTCTCCCCTGCCGCCTTTTCTGAATCCTCCCTCGCGCTTTTCCATCGGTTTCGCTTCATTTACGACGATCGAACGCTCCATGAACTGCTTGCCGTTGAACATGGTTACGGCTTTCTGGGCGTCTTCATCTGAGGTCATCTCAACAAAACCGAATCCACGCAGCCTTCCGGTAGCGTTGTCCTTGATAAGTTTCACTGATGCCACTTCTCCTGCCTGAGAGAAGAACTCCCGCAGGTCGTCCTCACTGGCCTTGAATGAGATGTTTCCTACATACAGTCTCGTACCCATGCATCCTCCTCAGATTATGAATCGTCCTGCAGCACATCACGGTGCGGTTTCAGGATAGCTCAAATATGCATAATACACAAACGGTTTGTCAAGGAAAAACACG
>DKBH01000071.1 GCA_002451165.1 Nitrospiraceae bacterium UBA6905 | reverse complement strand
CGGACCTTGCCCGCCTTCTTAAGCTCTGCTAATGCCTCCAGCATTTCACTGTCGAGAAGCCTTTTCTTCTCGCTCTCCAGATCCTTGTTCATTTCGCCGATTGCATGGACAAGGATAAAATCGAGATAGTCGGTCTTCATTCGGGAAAGACTTGCCTCGACAGCAGTGACATATTCTTTTTTTCTTGTCCCAAGGGGCAGATGGCCCGGATAGGGCAAGGAATTGCAGAATTTGGACGTGATGATGACTTTTTCTCTCTTCAGTCTACCCATGGCCTCACCCAGGGTTTTCTCCGACTGTCCGTAATCCGGGGCAGTGTCAAAATAATTTATGCCGCTGTCTACGGCTCGCAGGACCATGGACGAAGCCGAGAGTTTCCCGGCCCCGAATGAAATATCGCTCATCTTAAGCCCGGTCTTCCCTATGTTACGGTAGCTTTTTACTGAAGGTGAGACAGGCGATGGTTCGCCCTTTCCTGGTGCAACAGCCATGGCGGCAGTAGTTATCGCAGCTGCCTTGAGAAAATCGCGGCGTTTCATGAGAGGCCCTCCTTTATTGCTGATTATGCAGGCAAACAAATCAAGATCTTGATATTAGAATACTATATCGGCAATAGCATGTGAAGGCTAAACATTGCCACCGTACATCCAGCGGGAATAACTAAGCAGCAAGTCGAAAAAATAACCTTATCCCGGGATTATGTTGTTATATCTGGAAGGTAGCAGATAGCCTTGTCGCTGATGACAACGGCAATCATGCCTATGGTCCTCTATTTTGCGCCTCACTGAAGAGCCCTGTCTCATCGGAGGCCTTATACGGTTCTTACCGTTTAATTGCATAATTAATGTTGACAGGTGCAACTGTAACAGGGGCTGACTCGTCTCATCCCGTGATGGTTGTGTGCGCGGGTATTTAGCGCTATAATCAGCATAAATAAGGATAGGGGGAGGATGCCATGGCAGAAGAGGATGTGCTGAAGTTCATTGCAGGGAACGGCGAAAAAATTGTACTCAGGCTGGCTGGTTGCGACGACGCGGAGGAGATTATCAGCGTGATCAAGACAAATGCCCCTGACCGGAGCTACGAGCTGATGGAGCTGTATGGGACCAAGCCGGATTCGGTCAAAAAATATATTTGCAGCATGGACTTTGACAAGAACCTGCTGCTCGTGGCTGTTGCCAATAACATCGTTGTCGGTGCACTTTCAGGGATACAGATGGACGGGGGCAAAAGACCCCAGACGTCACATATCCTCAATATTGGCCTTCATATGGTAACTGCATACCGGGGTCTCGGTATTGGATCTCAGATGCTGCGTTTTGCTATCGACTGGGCGAAGCAACATAGCTTCAAGAAGCTCGAGGCGAATATCTTCACGACGAACAAGAGATCCCTCCATGTCTTTGAGCGGGTAGGGTTTGTAGAGGAGGGTACGCGGCAGAAGCGGATCCGGATCGGCAAACAGTATATCGACGAGGTCCTCGTCGGCAAGGTCCTGTAACACGCTATCTTGATCAGACTGCACATTTGAGATGCGGGAAAAGCCATCTTGTCCCTTGACAGGTTGATCATCTCAAGATATAAGTAAACATATAAGAAAAAGGGGGTGATGAAACGTCTTATGTCCTTTAGGGGGGAGCAGGGCCTTTTCGCAGCATTCCACGATATCAAGGAAAAAGGAGGAGCTATGCGAACTATTCTATTATTGTTGATTACTGCCTTTGTCATGATGCCGCTCTCCAATGCTCAGGCGCAAAAGGCAAAGACCATCGATGAACTGGCTAAGCAGTTTGATTCAAGCCAATGTAAATCCTGCCATGCCGAAATCTATGCACAGTGGGAAATGTCGCACCATGCGAGGCCTTTGATGGGAGTAAAGGGCGGGCTTATGCTCACGCCGCTTGCCATGAAAGGGACGTCCCCCTTTTCACCTGACGATCCCAAGAAGGCAACGATTAAGACATTTCCCTGCTTCAAGTGTCATCTCCCGCAGGCCGTTTCATCTGCCGAAGATTCTGTCGCCGTTGAGCTTGCAGAAGCATTGCTTGCAAAAGATTCGGCAAAAATCGCGAAACTTCAGATAACCTGTATTGTCTGCCATAACGAAAAGGCAATTGTCCACAAATTGACCGAAGGCTTTCCCGAAAAGGGAGTAATTTACGGCTCCAAGAATATCGACAATCATCCGGGAGGCAAGATCAAAAAGAGCGTTATCATGAAAGAAGCCCCCTTTTGCGGCCAGTGTCATGGACTCGGTCCTAATTTTGAATTCGATAATCCCGTACAGTGCGCGAATCTTTACGGCAGTTATGAACATGCGTACATTCCGGCGGGAGGCACGCAAACATGCCAGCAGTGTCACATGCAGAAGGTAAATGGTAAAGCAGATCATCTTATTTCGCCGAACTTCAACGATGAACAAAAGACCTCCGAGCAGCTCAGCAAAGCGATCAATCTTGATGTCCAGACGCTTGGCTATGAATGGTTGAGGAAGGCAAAGGACTATCGTCCTCTCATTGTTGTGAACACGAAGATCTCGCATACTGCCGGCCACAGAATACCGGATGGTTGACCGTCCCATAACAGAGTGGTCATGGAAGTGACCGCAAAGACAAGTGACGGGAAAGAGATATTTAGAGATGAGCGCCATTATCACCCACAGGCTACAACTTGCCGTGATTCAAAGATGATGTATGGCGCACAGTGGAAAACACAGAATGTCAGGGATACAAGTCTTCAGCCCTATGCTACAAAAGCAGATACCTTTGAGATCAAACTTCCCGAGGGCGTCAGAACTGCTGACGTAACAGTCGATCTCTTCTATGAAGTCCATAATCCTGATTACAAGATCCCGATTCATAAGGTAACCAAGATGGTGACTCTGGACAAATAAATTGATCTTCTGCCGAGCTGCGTCAGGCGATGTCCCATTGCGGGACATCGCCTATTTGTTTGTGAGGAGATTCGCGAGAAGCGCAAACTCTTCTACGCTCAAGGTCTCGGGCCGCCTCTGCGGGTCGATCCCGGCAGCGGTCAATACGCTCTTGATATCTTGACCAAACGGCTTAAGGGAGTTCGACAGGGTCTTTCTCCGCTGAGAGAACGCCGTGCGAATGATGCTAAATAAGAGTTTCTCGTCCCTCACGTATACTGGCGGCTTGTTGCGTATGATCATATGGACAACGGCAGAATCAACCTTTGGCATAGGTCTAAAGACCTCTTTGGGTATGATGAACTTAAGTTCGGACTCTGTATGATACTGCGTGCTGATGGAAAGTACCCCGTAATCCTTGCTGCCAGGTGCAGCTACGATTCTCTGGGCAACCTCTTTCTGGATTGTCAGGGTCATGCTTTTGAGATTCTGCTTTGCATCGAGCAGCCTAAAAATGATGGGGGTGGTTATATAGTAGGGAATGTTGGCTACGACCTTGAACACATCAAGAGCCTCGAACGGGTAGTGCAGAACATCTCCGTGAACAATCTCCACATTCCTGTAGGCGATAAAATCACCCGCGAGCTTTTGATAGAGGTCATGGTCAAGTTCGATAGCAATAAGACGCGTTACCCGCTCTGCGAGCATACGGGTCATGCGTCCCGGGCCAGGCCCTATCTCAACAACGGTATCCTCGGACGATAGCTCGGCGGAGGAAATAATCTTGGCGAGTATCGACGGGTCAGAGAGGAAGTTCTGGCCAAGATGTTTATTCGGCATTCAGAGCTGCAGCCTTACCGCGAGCCGTATCGCTTCTGTCATGCTTGAGGGGCTGGCGATGCCTTTCCAGGCGATGTCATAGGCAGTGCCGTGGTCCGGAGATGTCCTGATGATCGGAAGACCGACAGTCACATTTACCCCGGTATCAAAGCAGATCATCTTCAGGGGGATAAGTCCCTGATCATGGTACATGCAGACAACGATGTCAATCTCGCCCTTATATGCCTTATGGAACAGGGTGTCAGGAGGGTAGGGTCCGCTGACCGGAAGACCCTGCCGCCGGGCATCCTCGACAGCAGGCGATATCGCTTCGATCTCTTCACTGCCAAAGATACCTGTCTCGCCGGCATGGGGGTTCAGTCCGGCCACGGCAATATTGGGATCTTTCAACCCCATCATGTCGCAGGCTTTTTTTGCGAGAAGGATCGTCTTAAGGACAGACGCTTTCGTAATCAGAGCGGGCACATTGCGTAAGGCAGCATGTATGGTCACCAGGATCACCCGAAGCGGACCGCCGGCGAGCATCATTGCATAGTTTGTCGTACCGGTCAGTTCGGCGAGCATCTCCGTATGTCCCGGCCATTTCAGACCTGCTGCCTTGAACGCTTCTTTTGAGATCGGGGCGGTAACGACAGCATCGACCTGTTTGCTGAGCGCGAGCTCAACAGCTTTTTCTATGCAGGCTGCAGATGCTTTTCCTCCTGCCGCAGATGCCTTTTCCCGGCGAAAGTCCCTGAGCGAACCGATGTCCATGATATTTACTGCTCCGGGGGAAGGGTCGACCATCGCCGCTGTCGTGATCATTTTTGGCCTGAAGATCTGTCCTGCGAGCCTGAAGGACTCCTCAAGAATGTTTCGAGCGCCAATGACGATCGGCCTGCAGATCTTCTGGATTTCCCGATTAGATACTGCGTGTGCAACGATTTCAGGTCCAATGCCTGCGGGATCGCCCATGGTGATTGCAATGGTTTTCATTCTCCGATGATCTTTACCAGGACGCGTTTTTTTCGCCTGCCGTCGAATTCGCCGTAGAAGATTTGTTCCCAGGGACCGAAATCGAGTTTCCCCTTCGTGATAGCAATAACTGCTTCCCTGCCCATGATCTGCCGTTTCAGGTGGCCATCAGCATTATCCTCGCCCATATTGTGTCGGTACTGTGACACAGGATCATGGGGTGCAAGTTTTTCGAGCCAGGAATCAAAGTCATGATGAAGCCCTGATTCATCGTCATTAATGAAGATAGAGGCTGTTATATGCATGGCGTTTACCAGCATCAGACCCTCTTGTATGCCACTGTCTCGCAGGCATTCTTCCGCCTTTGGCGTCATATTGATAAAGGCCCTGCGTGCCGGTATATCTAACCAGAGTTCTTTCCTGTAGCTTTTCATGGCTTACATCATAGCAACTCCCCGGGGTTACCACAAGGGTGCTTTTTATTTCCTTCGTCTTCTCCTGCGGGCTATACTACAGCATGACGCAAAGACGTTATTTAAGGGTCGGCGACAGGGTCGAGCACCTCCGTTATCCGCAGTGGGGAGAGGGGAAGGTGGTTGAAGAGCAGCACTCCACACTGTCGGGCGGTTTCTGTATGGTGAGGATACTTTTTGAAGATGAGATTGAAAGGGCCTTCATTAATGACCTCGAGAATGACTGCTGTTGTTACTTCGCTGGCATCCGCACACTTTAATTTCTTTAAGGAGAAATTTAAGTTATCTCGATAACACATTATTCTTAAAGAAAATTATTGACTTTTCTTTATTTCTAATGGTTAAATCTTTACTATGCGGTCCCCCTTTAGCCGTTTAAGAGAGGAGAGGAAACCATCGGTCCTGGTCGTGGATGATGTTCGGCCGAATCTGGAACTGATGGAGGCGGTGTTTCTGAAGGCTGGCCTGGAGGTCCATGCTGCAATAGGTGCCGACGCGGCCCTCGATATCTATGCAAATCGTCAGATCGATATTGCCATCCTTGATGTCATGATGCCGGGCATCAATGGTTTTGAACTCTGCAGAAGGCTGAAAAACTTTTCCGAAAAGGAATACATCCCTGTCGTTCTGGTGACAGCGCTGAGCGACAAGAAGAACCGACTCGCCGGTCTCGAGGCCGGGGCTGATGACTTTATCAGCAAGCCCTTTGANNCTCCACGATATCGGCAAGATGGGCCTGAGCGAAACAATCCTCAAGAAGCCAGATGCCCTCATCACGAAAGAACTGGAGGAGATCAGAAAGCATCCCGCGCTTGGAGAAGAGATATGCAAACCCCTCAAGTCCCTGAAGGATATTCTCCCCGGCATCAGACACCACCATGAGCGCTGGGACGGAGGCGGATTCCCTGACAACCTTTGCGGGGATGCAATTCCACTTATTGCGCGGATTCTCGCTATTCTCGATGCGTTTGACGCAATGGTATCGATTCGTCCGTATCGGGGCAAGCGGTCTATTGAGCAGGCCGTATGGTTAATGGAAAAAGAGCGTTTTTCCGGTCAATGGGATCCGGAGCTGACAGGGATATTCATCCGGATGAGGCAGCTTATGTCAAAGGGAAGTTACAGCTATGCTTAAGATCGCCAT
>DKBH01000114.1 GCA_002451165.1 Nitrospiraceae bacterium UBA6905 | reverse complement strand
GAAGCTCACCCGCCACAGCACCTCACATCTGAAGATGCAGAGCGGCACGTCGGTGGCATTGTTGAACGGTCTTATGAAGATCATCATCGACCAGGGCCTCTTCAACCGGCAGATCGTCTCAAAGACCGAAGGTTTTGATGCATTCGAGAAAAGTCTTGCTGAATACACCCCCGAAAAGGTATCAAAGATCACGGGTATCCCTGAGGCTCAACTGATCGCGTCAGCCGAAGAACTGGCACGGGCCAAGAACCGCATGATCACCCTTACGGTAAACATCTCGGAGAACAGCAAAGGCAGGGACACGGTGCTTGCCGCGGCAAATCTTGTGCTGCTTCTTGGCGATGACCCTGAAACCCTTCAGATCCCTGCAGAGTATGCAAACAGCTTCGGCATGGTCAAGATGGGGGTTCAGCCCCGCTCAGGAGCTAAAGGTCTCGCCGACATGCTGTACGAACAGGGCGCAGTGCGGGGCCTCATCATCATGGGTGAAGACCCTGTCTCCCGGTATCCCTTTACCTCGAAGATACAAGCGGTGTTGAAGTCTCTCGACCTCCTCATCGTCCAGGACATAGCTCTCACCGAAACGGCAAAGCTCGCACATATTGTGCTCCCTGCAGCCGGTTGGGCCGAAAAAGACGGCACGTTTGTGAACGCGGAAGGGATAACGCAAAAACTTCAGAGGATTGTAGAGACGCATGGCCAGTCGCTGCCTGACTGGCAGATTCTGAGGAACCTTTCTCTTGCTCTGGGCAAGGAGATTGGAACGCGAAGCATTGCAGGGCTTGCCGAAGAAATCAAGGAGACCGTGCGCATAACGGACACCGCCTCAGACCGGAGGGTCTTCCATGCTGTGGCTCATGCAGCAGGCGAAGCTCCATCGGCTGAGTATCCTTTTTCCCTGGTGATCAGGGACGTGCTCCAGCACTCGGGCACCATGTCGACGCGCTCCAAATCCCTCGATCTGGTCGTCTCCGAGGCCTACCTCGAAATCAATGAGGAGGATGCGGTAAAGTTGGCGGTATCAGACAATAGTCATGTAAAGGTATCCTCGCGGAGAGGCACCATCTATCTTAAGGCACGAGTAACAGATACTGTCCCTCCCGGTTCCGTTTTCACCTCGACGCATTTCCCGCATGGTCGCGTCAATACGCTTCTGTATTATCCGGAGAACGGCACCGCAAGCACCTGTGCGGTAAAAGTGGAGCGTGCCAAGGCATGAATCTCGCTGACATCCTTGCTATTCTGAACGCACGCGTGCTCACCAATCAGGTGCCGCTCCAGAAGACGGTAGAGAGCGCCTACTGTGCGGATCTGATGAGCGACGTGCTCTCCTTTTCAGTAACGAACTCCCTTCTGGTCACAGGATTAACAAACGCGCAGGTTATCCGCACTGCCGAGATGGCAGCTATCGAAGTGATCATCTTTATCCAAGGTAAGCGTCCGGACAGCCAGACCATAAAACTCGCCGAGGAAAAGCGCATTCCCCTCCTCGCAACAGACCTTTCGATGTTCGATACCTGCGGCAAACTCTATGAAAGAGGACTCCGGAGTCAATTTCACCATCTGAATCAGGCGCCGATCGTGACCGTGCGTGCACAATCTGTATAAAAGGAACGCTGGTGCGGAATGCTCTTCGCTCAATGACGGTGATCCGGGATAGCCGCGAATGAACAACGTCGAGGAAGGTGTTTTTTTCCTCACCGGCAAGGACTTTACCAATGCCGGGGCGGCATCGAGCAGCCTGAAAGGGGTGCTCGAGAAGAGAGGTGTACCTCAGGATATCATACGGCGAACTGCCATCGCCGCCTTTGAGGCGGAAATGAACGTTATCATCTACGCCGTGGCCGGCATGATGAAATACCGGATAACGGATACTGAAATATCTGTTACGATCCAGGACATGGGACAGGGAATTCCGAATATCGAACTCGCCATGACCGAGGGCTATTCTACGGCGCCGGATTATATCCGCGAGATGGGATTTGGATCAGGCATGGGGCTGCCGAACATAAAAAAGAGCACTGACTACTTCGTCATCAATTCAATGATAGGAGAAGGCACTACCCTGGAGTTTACCATCCATCTGATCCCTTGTGATAAGGAGCGTGCATGAACCTGCAGGAAATTATGACCAATCTTTCTCTTGAGGTGAAGACTCCCGGTCTCAACCTGGATCGTGAGGTGACCGGCGGCTACGTGAGCGACCTCCTGTCAGATGTGATGGGTAACGCCTCCCAGGGCAACATATGGATCACCCTCCAGATCCACCTTAATATTGTCGCCGTAGCATCGCTCAAAGGGCTGGCCGGTATCATCCTGGTCAATAACCGAAGACCTGATGAAGATACCATCACGCGTGCCGTTGCAGAAAACATTCCTCTCATGACCAGCGATTTGCCAACATTTGAGCTCGTAGGGAGGCTCTATGCCCTCGGCCTGAGATGCCGGTAGAATTCAGGGCAGATCTCCATATACATTCATGCCTCTCCCCCTGCGCAGACCTCTTCATGACGCCGCGCAATATCATCGAAAAGGCTGCATCATGCGGAATCAACATAATAGCGCTCTGCGACCACAACTCAGCCGAAAATATTGCGGTAACGCAGGAAATCGGCAGAAAAAGGGGCATTGTCGTAATACCGGGCATGGAAATCACTTCTGCTGAGGAGGTCCATGTACTTGGCTTGTTCGAAAGCCTGGAGCGTGCCTTTGCTATGCAGGAATTAGTCTACGAGCACCTTCAGCCGGGCGAAAATGACGAGGATGCATTTGGCATGCAGGTCATCGTGAATGAAGAGGATGAGGTTCTCGGGTTCAACAAAAGACTCCTCATCGGGGCAACGGACCTCTCGGTCAACAGGATCATCGAGCATATCCACGTGCTGCAAGGTATTGCCGTGGCCAGTCACATCGACAGGGAGGTCTTCGGAATAATCGGCCAACTCGGCTTCATACCCCCGGAAGCAGACTTTGACGCGCTTGAGATCTCATCAAGAACCGGCATGGATGAAGCCGTTCAGAAATTCGGCATATACCGTACCCTTCCCTGGATCACATCCTCTGATGCCCACCAGCTTGATGACATTGGCAAAAAAACGATTGGCCTGTATATGAACCATGCTACGTTCGAGGAGTTCTGCCTTGCACTTGGGAGAAAGGAGAACAGGGGCGTCATTCTCTGAGAGGGGCAGCTTTTCTTGATCCTGTGATTGTCGACAGATCCCCTATCTGCCTGCATATTCCCGAAGTGACCATGTAAGGCGATGAAGTGACCACGGCAATACAACATGCGTCTGCGAACCTGCTGTGAAAAGCTTACGAGCACTAATATAAAGGGCCATCACCCGCAGGCGATGAGTCCCTTATCAAGAAATTCTGACAATCATAAGCATACGGTAGCCGGCTGACATTCACGGTCCTATGGTAAAGAAGTCACTGAATGCGATTCCCGTCGTCCTGCCCTGGGCGTCTTTCAGTATAAGCTTTATCCTGCTCCCGGGCTTTGCCGTAAGAAGATCAGGTATCGGATTTTCTGAAGCTTCATCCCAGGTAAAGAATCCGGGATTGCCTGTTCCCGGTTCAGTCCGAATGATCCTCGTCCACGTCCTGCCTCTGTTCTTCGTGTAGAAGAGCCTGAAGCTGTCCACAGGCTCCTTTGTCCCGTTTGTTCTCCACGTAATGACATGAGGAATCCCCTGCGTGAGGATGTCCGTACTGACCGGGGATGTTATACTTATTGTTTCGACGGTGAAAGCCGCATCTGAAGTATCACTGCCTATTCTCTTTCCCTGAGCGTCAAATCCGATCACCTTGACGCGGACTCCCCTCCTGTTTCTTTTCGGTGTCGGAACATTCCAGTCAAAACTGTTTCCCGAAAAGATGCCGCCGGCATCCCTCCAGGTAATTCCTCTGTTCAAGGAGTACTTCACCCTGAAGGCGGCTGCCTCTGCCGGCGCTGTCCAACTGACAGGGAAGACGGCTCCTGAAGCTATTATCTCCCCGCCATTCGGCGTAATGAGGGTTATGGATGGAACAATCCTCGAGATGGATCCCGTGGCATAATCAGCCACGTACAGTCTGCCTTCCTCATCCTCACCAAAAGTGGAGATGTTCAGGCCAGTATCAAGAAGGAGGAGCTGCTGCCACGTGTTTGCGACCCGCTTCAGGCTCCAGATCCTGCCGGAACAGAAGTCCCCAAAGAAATAGATGCCATGGAGAAGAGGGAATTCAACGCCCCGATATACGGTGCCTCCCGTGACAGAGCATCCTAAGCTATGATCATACTCTGCCACCGGAGGCGTGTAGTTCGATGGAGGTGAACAATCTGATGCAGGAATAAAGCAGAGAGAACCTTCCAGGATACGCCAGCCATAGTTCTCTCCGCCAGCACTCGAGGCGGGTTGAAAGTCGATCTCCTCCCGTAGTCCCTGGCCAACGTCACCGATATAGAGATCGCCTGTGCCCCGGTCAAACGAAAAACGCCAGGGATTCCGTAAGCCCAGCGCCCATATCTCGGTTCTGCGTCCTTCGATGACCGGATTCGTCTGCGGGATTGCATACGGCTGCAGCCCTGACTCCACGTCGATCCTCAGAAGTTTGCCCAGGAGCCTCATGTTTCCCGTAAGATCTGAGAGGTTCTGTGCAAAATTCTGCGGGTCACCTCCTGACCCGCCGTCGCCCATGCCGATATAGAGAAGTCCGTCCGTGGGTCCAAAGGCAATTTGTCCTCCGTTATGATTCGCGAAGGGCTGCTCGACCGTGATAATGACCTCCTCAACAGAGGGATCGGCAATATCAGGGTCGGCTGTTGTCCTAAAACGTGAAATGATGGTCGCCCCATCAGGCTTCCTCGTATAGTTGACATAAAAATATCTCTTCGCTGCGTAGCCGGGTGGAAAGGCCATGCTCAGAAGACCCTGTTCGCCCCCGAAAAGAACCCGATCAGATATATCGAGGAAGGGTACGGCATTCGGCACCCCGTTTCTGACGATCCTGATGACTCCGCCCTGCTCAACAATAAAGAGCCTTTGGCTGCTGTCGCTCGCGTGCGTAATATAGACTGGCGATGAGAATCCTGATGCATATGGCGCAAGCGCTATACCCGGTTCCTTTCCCTGGGCGAGGAGCGGACAAGAGATTACCGCAGCAGCAAGTATGAGAACGAGAGAGAGAGCTCTTTGCATAAGAGACATTCGCAGCATATAGTTTATTATCTCATATTGCCAGCAGAATTTAGTATCTATTTCGGTCCTGGCCTGCGTAGAAACATAAACTCCCCGACTTTTGCGCACCGCTCTCCGACGCTTGTTCGACTGCTGACATGCTACGCTCTGATACTATGGTTTCTGATACAATGAACTGATATGGAAGACCTGTCCCTCCACGTCCTCGACATCGTCGAGAACTCGATCAATGCTGCAGCAACATTCATCCGGATCAGCATTATTGAAGATGCTGAAAAAGACCTATTGACGGTTGAGATCGAGGACAACGGTAAAGGCATGACCGAGGCATTCGTTCAGAACATCCTCGACCCTTTCTGCACCACCCGAACAACGCGAAGAGTGGGCTTAGGACTTTCCCTTCTCGCGCAGTCGGCAAGGGAAACAGGCGGCGATATCTCGGTCAAATCAGTATTGGGCAAGGGGACCGTTGTGACGGCACATTTCAGACCGAACCATATCGACATGAAGCCGCTCGGCAATATCGCCGATACGGTCACTACGCTGATAGCAGGAAACCCCCAGATCGACCTGTTCCTCCAGTGTTCATGTGAAGGCAGGGGCTACCGGCTTGATACGAGAGAAATACGAGCTGCCCTTGAGGAGGTCCCGCTCAACGCTTCAGATGTCCTCTGCGCAATCCGAAATGATCTGATCGAGGCGCAGCAGGACATTTTTAAGCCTCACCCCGGCCTCGGATCATCACAGGGAGCAGGAAATGTTTCCCTATAAAGACGACAATCCGTCCCATACATTCCCCTTCGTAACAATTACGATCATCGTACTGAACATCGTCGTCTTCGTTTTCCAGGTGCTGAGCGGTACGGATAGTCGGCAGATCGTCTATGCCTACGGCGCTATTCCATACAATATCATAACCATGCAGGCCACGCAGCCCATCCATCCTGCGCTAACACTCTTCACTTCCATGTTCATGCACGGCGGTCTCTTCCATATCTTCGGCAACATGCTGTACCTCTGGATCTTTGGAAATAACATCGAGGACAGGCTCGGCCATATCAGATTTATTCTCTTTTACCTCTTCTGCGGGATCATAGCTGCAGTGTCACATGCGTTAAACACGCCTTCTTCTACCGTACCGATGATCGGTGCCAGCGGGGCCATATCGGGAGTGCTTGGTGCGTATCTTCTGCTCTTTCCATACGCCCGCATTCATACGATCATTTTTCTCGGCTTCTTCGTCCAGACCATCCGGGTCCCTGCCTTGATAGTTATAGGATTTTGGGCTATTATACAGGTCGTGAGCGGCTTGACCTCGCAGGGAATCCAGAGTCAGGGCGGCGTTGCATGGTTTGCCCATGTCGGGGGATTCGTCGCCGGTCTCGTTACGGTGAAATTATGGCAGCCCGGGAGGTCTAAAAGGTGGTAGTCGTATGTCCCAAGTGCAAGACGAAGCTGAAGGTCGATGATGCAAAGCTTTCGCCGCAAGGGTCGCGCTTCAAATGCCCGAAATGCAGCACGGTACTCGTCATAAAGAAACCCTCTCTGCAGGAAAAAAAGACCCTTGAAACCAAGAAGGTGCTTATAGCACACTCGAACTCTTCCGTGATCGAGAATATCAGGACACTCCTTACGGGACAGGGATATACCGCGCTGAGTTCTGCCGATGGCATTGACGCTATGGTCAAGGCAATGAGAGAGCTCCCTTGGTTGGCAGTCATTGAAGTCGCTCTACCAAAAATTTATGGCTTTGAAGTATGCAAGCGCCTTAAGTCCCGACCAGAAACAAAGGAGATGAAGCTCATTCTTGTCCCTTCTATCTACGATAAGACTAAGTATCGGAGAGAACCCGTATCTCTGTATGGCGCAGATGACTATATCGAAGAGCATGATCTTTCCACGAAGCTGATTGATGCGGTCCACAGATTAGAACGTGGTGCACCTGCTGAAACGGCAACCCCGCAGCCTCTGTCGCCTGCCCCGAGCGCTCCTGTTGTGTCTCCAGCTGAACAGCAGCAGCCTGTCTTTGAGGAGAAGAAGTTTCCAGCGGCAAAAATATCAACAGAAATAAAGGGCGATGAGCAGACCGAAAAAGCCAGGAGGTTGGCGCGAACCATCATTAATGATATTTACTTGTATAATTCATCAAAGGTTGATGAAGCTGTAAGACAGGGTAAGTTCTATACTGTCTTTGCCTCTGAAGTTAAAGAAGGCCAAAAACTTTACGATAACAGAATACCTCAGGAAACCAGAGACAAGGCTGATTTCTACAGGGAAGCTATAGATAACTTCTTGGCAGCAAAGAAAAAAGCTCTTAGTTAAAAAATATAGAAAAAGCAAGATAATAAGAGAAAAATAAAGATAGATAAGATTTTTCAGATTATTCCAGCCTTATAATAACTTGCCTTCTGATCTCCTTTCCCTGTATATTAGCACTCGCCTACGTTGAGTGCTAATAACCACTAATCTATATGCAGAAAGGAGAAATGCTTATGAAGTTCAGGCCACTCAAGGACAGAGTATTCGTTTCATACTCTGAAGAAGGAGAAAAAACAGCAGGCGGGATATATATCCCCGATTCTGCAAAGGAAAAGCCCCAGAAGGGAAAGGTTGAGGCAATAGGTTCTGAAGTAAAGGATGTAAAAGTGGGCAACACCATCCTCTTTGACAAGTACTCTGGCTCCAAAGTAAACATGGACGGCACTGACTATCTGATTGTCAAAGAAGAAGACATTCTCGGCATCGTCGAATAACCCAAGTTCAATACAACACGCACAGGAGGAAATACCATATGGCAAAACAGCTTCTTTTCGATGAGTCAGCAAGAAGCTCGATGTTGAAGGGCGTCAGCCTTTTGACCGATGCAGTAAAGGCAACCCTCGGCCCCAAGGGCAAGAACGTTGTCATCGACAAAAAATACGGCGCTCCCACGATCACGAAGGATGGCGTCACCGTTGCAAAAGAGATTGAGCTGAAGGACCCGTACGAGAACATGGGTGCGCAGCTCGTACGTGAGGTAGCAAGCAAGACTTCTGATATCGCCGGTGACGGAACGACAACGGCCACGGTACTCGCCTACGCAATCTACAGCGGCGGCATCAAGCATGTTGTTGCCGGCTCAAATCCCATGGACATCAAGAGAGGCATCGAGAAATCGGTCGATGCCATCGTCGGTGAACTGAAGAAGATCAGCAGGCCGGTTCAGGACAAGAAGGAGATCGCGCAGGTTGGCACCATCTCGGCTAACAACGACCCTACCATCGGCGAACTGATCGCAGACGCGATGGACAAGGTCGGCAAGGATGGAGTCATCACAGTTGAAGAGGCTAAGAGCATGACTACGTCCCTCGACGTTGTTGAAGGAATGCAGTTTGACCGGGGCTACAGCTCGCCCTATTTTGTTACCGATCCCGAAAGGATGGAATGCAATCTTGAAGATGCGTTCATCCTGATCCATGAGAAGAAAATTTCTTCCATGAAAGACCTGCTCCCCATACTTGAGCAGACGGCAAAAATGGGCAAACCACTCATGATCATTGCTGAGGAGGTCGAGGGCGAAGCTCTTGCAACACTCGTTGTGAACAAGCTCCGCGGCACGATCCAGGTATGCGCTGTCAAGGCTCCGGGATTCGGTGACCGGAGAAAGGCAATGCTCGAGGACATCGCCATCCTCACCGGCGGCACGGTAATCTCCGAAGACCTCGGGATCAAGCTTGAGACCGTCAAGGTCAACGACCTCGGCAGGGCTAAGAAAATCACCGTGGACAAGGAGAACACCACCATTGTCGAAGGTGCGGGAGATCCTAAGAACATCGAAGGCAGGGTAAAGCAGATCAAGGCACAGATCGATGAGACCACCTCTGACTATGACAGGGAAAAACTCCAGGAACGGCTTGCGAAGATCGTTGGCGGCGTTGCGGTCATCAACGTTGGCGCCGCGACCGAGACAGAGATGAAGGAAAAGAAGGCGCGT
>DKBH01000113.1 GCA_002451165.1 Nitrospiraceae bacterium UBA6905 | reverse complement strand
TGTTCATCGACATCTTCATCGGCGTATGGGCTTTCATTCTCGCCTACATCTGGTGCGCAAAGATAGAATGCAAGCCGGGTCAAAAGGCAGGCGCGGGCGAGATATGGAACCGGTTCCCGAAATTCGTACTGGGGTATGCGATCACCTTCTTCCTGCTCCTGCTGATTTGCCTGCCCGCAAGCAGAGCAGTCCAGCCCGTCGAAAAGGAGATCAGTGCCGTCAAGGACGAGGTCTCTGCAGCGGAAAAAAAGCTGCCATCGACCACTGACCCAGCCGCACTCGCAAGCCTGAACGAGAAGATCACATCCGGCAAAGAAAAGCTCAAGGGACTCGCCGATCAGATCAAGGCGCCCCAAAAGACGCTGGCAGATGCGAAGACAGCTACGAATGCGAGCAACTCCTTCCGGGTAATGTTTTTCGTACTCACCTTCTTTACGATCGGTGTGGTCTCGAATTTCAAGAAGCTATGGGAAGAGGGGATCGGCAAGCTGGCCGCGGTCTATGTGCTTTGCCTTTTCGGATTCATCATCTGGATAGGTCTGGTCATCTCATGGATATTCTTCCACGGGGTGAAGCCGCCGGTCGTCGCCGGGTAAGAACACTGATATAGGAACAAGGAGATACCTATGGCTAAAGAACCAAAATTGGCAGAAGAACTGAAAAAAATGGAGTACGAACCGCTGCTTCCTGTCGAGAAGAAGCTTATCAGTTACAGCCTCATCCTGGGGACCGTGCTGCTCGGGTTCCTGGTATGGGTTAGCTATACGTTCTTCCCGGCAGGTCACTGATCTTCCGGGCCAGTGGGCGCGGGGAAAGCGTCATGTCCCGCGCCCGCTTCACGGAACGCCATGATGCATACTGACGAATATACCATATCGCTATCGCGAGAGCTTGCAGTCTGCGAGGGTGCAATACGCAACGTGCGACGGAAACTCGCGGCATTCGAACATCAGTATGGTTGCACTACCGAGGAATTTCCTGAGAGAGTCCGCAGCAATCAGCTGCTCATCGCAACGGCCGATGTTCGCGCATGGTCCGACTTAGCCGTCTCGCTGCAGGCCTGGACAATCACGAGAAAAGAATATGGCAATCTTCTCCTGCAGATGAAGCGCTGAAAGCCTGTACAGGACTATACTAATGCACCGTGCACGCCGCCGACCTTACCCGGAAACATCTCCTCTGAGCACCGGAACTGCTAGAACTTCCGTATAACGTGTTCATGACCAAGCGCAGGACTTTTTCCCGCAATGTCCCTAATCATGTTTTCAAGACGATGAGCGCAGAGGAAGCTCATGGTAGTTCGGGATGAACTCGTCATCAAGAGAAGATATGCCCTTCGCAAGCTGTTCTCCTGAATCAAAAACCTCTCCGTGAACGTATTCACGGCGCGGAGTTTCCATGTCGACGAAAGCCGCATGATTTTACAACCCTTGGTATTCCTGACACTAATAAGGAAGAGATGCCAATTAAAATAGATAAGGATAGATAAACTCCTGTATTCTTGCAGGCCAACAACAGGTGTTCAAATAGCCAATGCTGAGGTGAAATTCCCCCATGACCTCATAATTACCACCATTTCTATTGCCATGTTATTTTCTTATACATGTTGAACTAACGCAGTTTATGTATATAATGCGCTCATTGAATCTGATCGGAATAGAAATTGCTTGAATTTTAAAGGATTAGCGTATCTTGATTCTATCGGCTTGTTGAGGCTAACATCATGAGATGTCGGCTAGAAATAATATGCCTTAGATGGGAAAAAAGGCAGGCTACGACAGATTAATGAGATCTTTTCTTGCCTGCTTTTCCGGGTGAAAGTTACGAGCATCTAGGTGGAGGCTTACGTGATGGTAATGGACCAAGTGCCAGGGATAGGACCCCATGAACAGCTCCTTTACCCTATCTCTGTGCGTGGACGGGCAGCTACCCATTGTAAAAACTAATCAGCGGGAAAAGGGGGTGAGATGTATTCTTTAGTAAAGACTTGGGAGTTCAGTAAGAACAGCAAAGAGTCTATCCAGAAATTTTCTATGAAGTTCGAACAAGGAGGAAAAATGAAAAAACTTGTGACCATAAGCATCGCGCTCTCAATGCTATTCACCGTCAGCACGTCAGCTATTGCCAAGAGTAAGCATAAACCGCCTCCGGCGCCCGTTGCTGATGAGATAATGGCTTGCTATAAGAAAGTAAATGGCCAGCTGAGACTGGTGCATGCTGCTGATCAGTGCAGGCCAAGTGAACTGCCAATCTCATGGAGCATCGGTCCGCGTGCCTCGTCTCTTAGCGGACCAGTCGCAGCTATCGCTGGCAGTGCGACGCAATGGGTTTTCGCGGGGCCGACCGTGACGGTTGATACGACAGTTTCTCAACGGTTAACAGGCGTAGCCGAGGCCACTCTCGGCATATTGAGTGGCACTGCTTCATTCGGATATGATCTCTGCTATCGTGCAGAAGGCACAGGTACCCTCATGAATTTTGCCGGCCTTAACGCACCCATCGGTGCGGTCACAGATGGCGGACTCGGGTTCACTGCAGCAGGATCTGTTGCGCCTGGGCCTGGCACGTGGCTCGTCGGCTTCTGCGTTCTCAACGACGGTGTTAATGCACTTGATGCGAATGACGTTGTCAACGGCTGGATCATGGTTACCAAGTAACGTCAACAGTTCAGATGAGAGCTTTGAGCACAAGCGAGAAGACGGGACCCCTGTTCCGTCTTTATCGCTTTTTGCCGTAATCGGAATGAGACTTCTCTTCATCAGCAGCAAGAAACTCCCCCATCGGCATGCAGGATTCCACTCATGGCGCGGTACTGTCGTCAATGCAGGGAGAGTCGTCCTCAGATATTCTTTCAGGCATGAAGATTGTACCAGGCAAACTCGTACTGTGGATGTCACTACTCATAGCTGCTGTGCATGGTCCATTGTTCACGATATATACTTGCAGGCACAGCGGACTGCCTCAGATAGATATCCTTATCCCTCTTACGTTCCCTCGAAATAGCGCGGTATTACCTTCTTGCGCCCGGCTATCCGCTGATAGACTTCATCGGGATAACCAAGGGCGATAACAGCATGCACGCTCTCTTCTGACGGTATCCCAACCGACTGTTGGATAGACAGATCTTTCTTCATTGCTTCGACGGCATAGCCGATAAGACAGGAGCCGAGTCCCATGCTGTGCGCCGCAAGCAGGATATTTTGGGTTGCGAGCAGGGCATCCTCAACAGGACAGCTTGCTCCCGGCAGGGACCCGACAAGAATGGCGGCCGTGCTGCCGTGAAAGAGCCGGTCTTTACCTGACTCATGCCATTCTCTGAGTGCCTCCTTCACCTTCAGGTAATACCCGCGGTAATAGGCATCGAGTTCTCCCTTGCCGATCAGCTTGAGGACGTGGCGCAGTACCGCTTTCTCTGCTGTTCGGTTCAATCTTTCGAAATACGTCGCGATATATTCTGCCAAGCACAGCACCGCCGCCCGCGTCGGCAGGACCGTGAACGTCCAGGACTGACTGTTCGTTCCAGACGGTGCAGTGATACCGATTTTTACGAGGTCTTCGAGTTTAGTCCGATCTACGGGCTGGTCAGTGAAGCACCGGCACGACCTGCGCGATGCCATAAGCTGTACCAAGACGGCTGTGCTGAATTTCCCGTGTGGAAGCCAGGCTTGCTCCATGGTAAAGGTCCTGAACCGTGACATCTCTTCAGCAATGGCAGTGACATGGACCGCCCTCCGGGGACATACTGCCGCACAATGGCCGCACAAGATCGACTCATTTCCCGTAGCCGCGGCCTTTCCTTCTGCGAGTGAGATTGTCCCTGTGGGGCAGACCGTGACGCAGAGGCCGCAGCCGTTACAGAGATCCCGATCAATTATTATCCTGTTTTCTTCCATTGCCTTCTTTTCCCTGCATGACACTGAACAGACTGCAATAAGGTAAACGCATGCGGTAAGATGACGCCACCATATCTTTTCACCGTATCCAGGATCGTTACTTCAGTTTGAAATCGACCCGACTGTCCTTCACGTTTTCCTTCGCTTCGGGCTGAATGCTCTTTGGCTCTACCAGGAAGACCCTCTCCGGCTCCACCTGCTGTGATCTCAGGACTTGGTCCTTCACTGCCAGGGCACGCTGCGCTGCAAGCTGTCTGAGATCATTTTCCGTTATGGCAATATGGGTGAGCATGAGCTTTTCCATCTCCGGCACGGAAAGGTCCTTTGCCATGCCAATGATGTTCCGCGGCTTGGGGAACTTCTCCTCCTTGTAGGCCTTCGTGAGATACGTTGGGTATTCGGCAGGTTCCATGGTTATCTCATCAACCGGGACCGTCTCACCGCCTTTCTTCACCATCTCCTTCAGCTTTTGCGCCTTGCTCTTCCGCTCAAAAAAATGCTGCCGCAGCCCTTCCCGGTCCTTTTCCGTATCAGCGTGGCCTTCGATTTCCAGTTTCAGCGCAGGCCGGTCATGCAGCGCCTTCACGAGCGTGTCGAGTTTCCTGACAGACAGCTCATTAAGCCGAGACTGTCCCGGATCGAACTCTATATAGCTCAGTTCCTCACCCCCGCCGAAGAGGGCACCGAGCAACGCAAAGGGAGACGTCGCTGCCTTCACCAGGAGGTTCACCAGTATCTTCAGTACGACCCTGCCGATACTGAAATCCGGGTCATCGGTCCGGCCCGAAACCGGGATGGTGAGATTTATTTCACCCTTTCGGTTCTTGAGAAGGGCTATGGCGAGCCGAACGGGCAGTTTAGTTGCATCAGGACTCTCGACCCGTTCACCAAGCGTGAACTGGTCAAGGAATACTTTGTTCTCTGCGTCGAGCTTCTTCTTCACGATCAGGTACTGGAGGTTGAGAGAAACCTTCCCCTTCTCTACGGTATAGCCGAGGTATCTGCCGGAGTAAGGTGTAAGCGGGCTGAGGTCTATGTCACTGAAATCCGCCTTGAGGTCCACAAAAAGATCGTCTCTCAGGGGATTTATCTTACCCGTTATCTCCAGCGGAGCATAATTGTCCAGTCTGCCCTTGAGATCGACATCGGCTAAGGTGCTCGCATCTGAAGAAAGACCCGAGACCCTTCCACCGATCTCCAGCAGATTTGCCGTGTAATGCGGCTTTATGTAATTGTCTGTAAAGTTGATGGTACCGCCCTGGAGCGTCACCGTCTTTATCGTTACCATCTTCTGCTCTGACTCCTTCTCCTGTGCATTCTTCCTATCTGAGGGCACAGGTTCCGCTGCCGCGGGCTTGCGCTCACCGTCGGGCTTTTTCGCTGTTTCGTTCGACGCTGTTTCTTCTTTTTCCGACTGTTCGGTCCTCACAAGATTCTGAAGATTCAGTGTTCCGTCAGGGTTCACAATAATACGGGAATAGAAATCGGTAAGGGCTACCTCATTGATGGTGGCGCTCAGGGGGTCTGATCTGAAATCTATGTCATTCAGATACAGTGAATTCCAGGTAAGAAGATCTTCGGCATTGAACTTATCAATGGTGCCGAAATGATTCACCGAGACGGTCCCCTTGTACAAAACACGCGGGCTCTTGCCCTCTGCCTGAGAGAACGAAAGGATCCCGTCAGACGAGAGCGTGCCGTCCGTGACATACACATTGATGCGGTCAGTAAGATATGCTTGAACCGGAAGGAGCGGTATGTCCTTCGTCACTACCTTCAGACTCATCGATGCCGGTTCGATGGAAACCGTGCCGTTTGCCGTCGCCTTACCCTTTTTCTCTATCTTCATGGAAAGGGAAATACGGCCCCGGGCTTGTTTCACCGTAGAAATGTTCTCGCCCTTAAGCGTTACATCATTCATCGTGAAGACGACGGGGTCCTCGGGCATGCGGTCATCGAACTTGATGGTATAGCCGCTGAGCAGAAGCTTGTCCAGCGTTATGTCCCACGTCTTTACAGCTTCCTTTCTCTGCACTGACTCCCTTGCTTCGGCCGATGGCTTCACCTGTTCAGAAACTTTCATGAGCGTTGCAAAGAGGAGTGTCCCTATGCGGTACCGTTTTCCGAGAATAAAACCGTTCCGGCTCGATATCGCTCCGATGCTCATCTCTTTCTTCACAAGATCAGCTTCGAGATCCTTAACAGAAAGCTCGGGGACCCTGAAAAAGTCCTCGGTCTCGTCAGCTTTTCTCAGACGCAGGGCTTTAACTGCTGCCTGTAGTTCGGATAGCTGTATCACCGGCTCCTGCAGACCCTTGTGATACTGATACCGCGCCCGGAGATCCACCGTGCCGTCTTCGACATCGATAAGAACGTATGGTCGGTAGTAGGGAGCATATCTCTTCAGGATTACTGCTGCCGCATTGACCGTTCCCTCAGCTGCCAGTGGCTCAAGGGAAAACCTTCCGATAAGCGCGCACGATTCATGTGCGTCCGTCTGAAAGGAGATCTCGGCATCGGCTGTTTTGCCCTCGATCGTACTGAAACGGCTGACCTTTGCCGTGATGTTATCAAGGCTGGCCTTGAAATTTCTATCCCCGCTGGCATCGACAAGGATAATCTTTCCCCCGCTCAGAAGCATTTCATCGGCCGCTATGACCGGCAGCTTCTTCCTCACCACCGCCGGAACTTTATGGCCTGCGTGATCGCTTTCCTCCTTGTCTTTCTGTGTTGATTCCCTCTCCCTCTCCGGTATCAGCGAAGCAAGATTCAGCCGCCCGGCCTTATCGAGCATGACATGGATCTCCGGCGACTGGACATCGATCTTCCCCATATGGATGTTCGGCGTCATAAGGTCGGACGAAGCAACACTGATGTCTATCCGAGGGAAAATGACCAGGGGTGCACCTGCCATGTCCGCGATCCTTATCTGTCTGAAACTGGTCCTTCCTTTGAAGGAAAGTGTGGGACTTCTGTCCTTATACTGAACATAGGAAATGCTCGACAGAGTATCGAAAAATCCGGAAACGAATTTGAAATCCAGCGGGACCGGCGAATATGCGAGATAGTGAGGAATATCGAGGTCTTTGATGTTCAGATCAATGTGCGTCTCAAGGGAATCGGTAAAAGGCTTGGTGTTCCCTTTAAACGCCACAGGATGGCCGTTCACGGTCGCCGAGAATGCCGGCTGCACGTACTTATCCAGGTAATAGGGTAGATTCGAGACAAAAGGAACCGTGAGCACAGCATCTGTTATCGTGTGGCTGATATGCTGCGGACCGTCCATAAAGTCGATGCGCGCCCCCAAAACCTGTATATTATTCAATGAAAATCTCAGGGGAGATGCGTTCACCCCTTGCCGCGTCTTATCATCAGCCTTCCCGTCCTTCATCTTCAGCAGGTCCGTGAAATTAAAGGTCAGGTCTTCATTGCGGACAATATGTATATAGGGACTCTTCAGGAGTATTTCTTTGACGACGATGCCTCGCCTGATAAGCGACATGGTCTGGAGATTGAGGTACAGCTCCTCGAAGGTTATGAAGGGCTGCCGACTCTTCGGCTCGTTCACCGCAAATCCTCTGATGGTGAGGGAAAGCATAAACGGATTGAACCGCACCGCCTGAATGCTCACCTCACGATGAAGACGCGCAGAAAGCTTCCTGAGTGCAACCGACTTAATTATCGGGGGAAGAACAAAGAACCCGGTGATCGAAAAAACGAACAGGAAGATCACCGTCCTCTTCAGGATCTTCCTGATATTAAACCGCCTTGTTATCGCTTCGGTGATTTTCACCGGTTCGTCTTACTTTCCGAATACGTTCTTCAACAGGTCCGTCACCCGCGCTGCCGGATCGGTCCTGATCTTCTTCTCCTCCTGGCCAACCATATAGAACAAGCCATCCACAGCCTTTCCTGTTACATAGTTGTCAAGATCAATGGACTCCTTATCCACGAACGGCAATGATTCGTACTTGCCCATCATATCCTTGTATTTTTTCGTCACTCCGACCTCATTCATGGATGAAGAAACCACCGGCTTAAAGGACGCGGCAATTTTATCCGAGGTCTTTTGCTTGAAGAATTCCGTCGCAGCGGTGTTCCCTCCGTTAAGGATCTTACGGGCGTCGTCAAAGGACATCTCTTTGATCGCGCCGACAAAATATGAGGTGGCCATGGGAGCGGCCTTCTCGGCAGCGCGGTTCATGCTCAGGATAAAGTCATCGACCTCCTTCTGATAGCCCACTTTTTTCAGCACGTCTGCTACCTTCTGGATCTTCTCCGGCATGAGGATCTTGATGATCTCATTGCCGAAATAGCCGTCCATCTGGGAGACATTCTTTACGGCATTATCAGTGCCTATGGAAAGCGCTTCTTTGAGACCGGATACGATCGTGCTGTCATCCGGCCCCTGCTTTGATGACCCCCCCAGGCCCTTCATGAGATTGTCCAGCATACCAGCCTGTGCAAAAGGCAGTGAGAAAAGAGCGACAAGGGTGCAAAGAGTAATACAGAGCTTTTTCATATTTCACTCCTTATAAGAGACGACACTTCAGTCCCCGAACTATTTCAATTCTGAGGTGCAGTGTGGACACCTCATCGCCTTAATGGGAATCGCGGACAGACAGAACGGGCATTCTTTTGTTGACGGTGCTGCAGGCGGCTCTTCTGCTTGTCTTTTGAGCCTGTTGATGTTTTTCACCAACAGGAACACGGAGAAAGCAACGATCAAAAAGCTGATGATGGTGTTAATAAAGAGGCCGAAGTTCATAGTAGCCGCGCCTGCCGCCTTTGCATCAGCAAGCGAGGCGTACGGAGCCGGAACCTTACCTTCCTTGAGCACAAGGAAGAAGTTCGTAAAATCCACGTTGCCGAGGAGGACCCCGACTGGCGGCATGATGATATCATTCACGAGCGAAGTAACGATCGTACCAAAAGCAGCCCCAATGATAATGCCAACCGCCATATCAATTACATTTCCTTTTACGGCAAATTCCTTGAATTCCTTGAACATACTTGTCCTCCCTTAGTCGTTTTTGATCCCATAATCCGCATCATTACGGATTAAACACCGTTTCATTATTTAGAAGAAGACTTTTTCTATAAGAACTATGAACTTTTTTTCATGTTATCATACTATGGAGCATCAGTCCCATGTTTTTTTCAGCAGAAACCTTATGCATCCATCAGGGTTTTAATTACCGACAAAAGAATGTATCCTTAAAGAGGATATATGAAGCTGATTCATCTTGAACCGAGGAGGATTACTCACGCATGAATGTCAAGGGTTTGCACAGGACACTTTTTTTTATGCTTTTTCTGTTGATTCTCACCGCGATGGTTTCTTTGCCTCATAGTCCCGCCTTCGCTTCACAGTCAAAGATTTCTGAGCAGTCCATTGATTTGCTCACGAGAACCGGCAAGGCAATGGCGGAGGTGACCGCTGCGGTAAAACCGGCGATTGTGAACATCTCTACAACCCGGACTGTAAAGGTGTCAGGCGGGGGGGACCCCTTCTTTGATGACCCCTTCTTCAGAAGATTTTTCGGCGACCAGTTCGGGCGCCAGCGGCAGCCAAAGGAACACAAGTCAGCCGGCTTAGGATCGGGGGTCATTGTCACTTCTGATGGATACATCATCACGAACTCCCATGTCATCAAGGATGCGGATGAGATAAAAGTCACCCTGACGGACAAGAAGGAATATGCAGGAAAGGTCATCGGATCAGACCCCAAAACCGAGATCGCCGTGGTAAAGATCGAGGCAAAGGATCTGCCGACCGTATCCTGGGGCAATTCCGATTCGCTCCAGGTAGGCGAGGTAGTGCTCGCCGTCGGCAATCCCTACGGTCTGAACCAGACCGTAACGATGGGCATTGTGAGTGCCCTCGGCCGCGCCAATGTCGGCATCGCCGACTATGAGGACTTTATTCAGACGGATGCGGCGATCAATCCCGGCAATTCAGGAGGAGCGCTGGTCAATATTAAGGGGGAACTCGTCGGCATCAACACCGCCATTTATACCACCAGCGGCGGCTATCAGGGAATAGGATTCGCCATACCGAGCAACATGGTGAAATCCATCATGGAAAGCCTGATCAAAACAGGCAAGGTGGTCAGGGGATGGCTCGGCGTCACGATCCAGAAGGTAACGCCCGAGCTTGCAAAGCAGTTCGATCTGAAAGAAGAGGCCGGCGCCCTCGTCGGCGACATTATGGAAAACAGCCCCGCGGAAAAGGCAGGCCTGCAGCGCGGAGACATTATACTCGAATACGACGGCAAGAAGATCGAGGAACCCTATATTCTGCGCAATATGGTTGCGAACAATCTCCCTGGCGAAGTACATACGGCCCTGGTCCTGAGAGATGGCAAGACCAGGAAAATTGCCATAACCATCGGGGAACTTCCTTCGGATGGCCAGCAGCCCGTTGAAACATCCGATGTCCAGAATGTGATGAAAGGGATAACCGTTCAGGATATGAGCCCTGAACTCGCCAAGAAGCTGCGCATACCTGACAAGATCAAGGGAGTTATCATCAGCGATATTGACGACAGCAGCATGGCAGCCGGCATTCTCGCGCAGGGAGACGTGATCCAAGAGATTAACAGAAAGAAAGTCGCCGACACAACGACGTATACGGACATCGTCTCGAAGATAAAGAAAGATGAATCCGTGCTCCTGCTCATCTACCGGGGCGGAGCCTCGCTGTTTGTGACCTTATCACAGAAGTAGTCGCCGCAAGCAGGGGGGCGCTGCCCGGTACAGCGGCCCCCTTTTGTTTTTATCGCCGGCCGGCCTGACGTCGGGGACTTTCGGCCGTATGCTTTTTCGCACACCCGAATATGACAGCATGGAATCATAGGACGAGGCGAAGGCGGCATTGTGAACAACAGGGAAATGGCTGAAGAGAAACCAGGAACAGTCTCAGACTACTTCTTGTTTATCGTTATCCTGTTATCTGCATCGAGGAAAATGATCTTCGGCTGGATCTCTTTCGCTTTCGCATCTTCCACATAGCTGTAGCAGAATATGATGATCTTATCCCCCACGGCGCCTTTTCGGGCGGTCGGTCCGTTGAGGCAGATTTCCCCCTTCTTTCCCGCAATGACGTAGGTCTCAAAACGTTCGCCATTGTTCATGTTGCTGATCATGACCTGCTCATAGGGGAGGATACCTGACTGCTTCAGAAGACGCTTATCAATGGTGATGCTACCCTCATAGGCGAGGTTCGACTCGGTGACGGTCGCCATATGGATCTTCGTTCTGAGCATGCATCTCAGCATGGCATCCTCGAACGACCATAAACGCTCAGCGCGTACCATGTCAGCGCGTACCATGGGCTTACCGGTTGTTTCATTCGATTATTTTCGGTACCCGGTAGAACGTATCTGTTCTGTCCGGGGCATTCCCCAGTGCATCTTCCCGGCTCAGGGATGTCCTCGCCTCATCCTCCCGCAGAATGTTGCTGAGGGAGATAACATGTGATGTCGGCTCTATTCCCGAGGTATCGAGCTCATTGAGCGTTTCCATATACTGCAGAATATTGCCCAGCTGTTCCCGGTACAGAGTCTTCTCTTCTTCCGTAAGCGCAAGACGCGCCAGGCGAGCCAGATGTTCTATCGATACTTCCATGAACCTATAACTTTGTTAGATTGGCGAGCCTGAGGGAAAGCCGCTTCAGTCCGATCTGCGGGAAATTGACCATCACCTTCTGGTCTTCTCCGTCTCCATAACAGTCACGGACAACGCCGATGCCCCATACCGGATGTTTTACTCTGCAGCCAGCCGAGAACGGGGAGCGGGCCTTCTTCGGGTCCTGTTTTCTCTTGGATGCGTCGCAGATGATCTTTATGGATCGTGGATCAGCAACTTTTTCGATCCAGCGGCAGCTATTCTTGGGAAGGTCTTTCATGAAGCGCGACGGCTCCTGCTCCTGAAGCTTTGCGTACAATTTGCGTTTGCGGGCACCCGAGAGAAACAAAATATCTTTTGCCCGTGTCATGCCGACATAACAGAGGCGCCGTTCTTCAGATACCTCGTCGTTGTTGCCGATCGCTTTGAAATAGGGCAGCAGCCCCTCTTCCATGCCCGAAACAAAAACGACCGGGAATTCAAGGCCCTTCGCATTATGCAGGGTCATAAGGGATATATGGTTTCCCGGAGAGGAATGATCAAGGTTTGTCATAAGTGACACTTTATCAAGAAATGCTTGCATGTCCCTTCCCTCCGCGGATCCCTGGAATTCAATGATGTTCTGTCGCCGTTCCTCGTCGAGTTGCTCCAGATAGCCGATCTTGTCCAGGATGTTCTTCAGCAACTCTCCGGCACTCCGGTACTCGGTAGCCGAAAGCTCGTCAATGAGATCAAGAAAAGCGTTCAGCTTCTCCTTCGTTGATACAATAATGCCGTTGCTGCGGACACACAGCTTCATCGCATTAAAGAGGCTGATAGATTTCTTTTTTGCTTCATTCTCAATTTTGGCAAGGGTTGCGGAGCCGATCCCGCGCGCCGGCGTATTAATGATCCTGCGCAGGCTGACATTGTCCTCGCGGTTCAGCACGAGACGCATGTAGGCAATGACATCCTTGATCTCTTTTCTCTGGTAAAAGCTGATGCCGCCGACAATATGGTACGGAAGTCCCATCTCGCGCAGGGAGTCCTCAAGAGCACGCGACTGAAGGTTTACCCGATATAAGATACCAATATCTTTAAACGTGTACGCACCCTTGAGGTAGAGTTCCTTGATCACCTTTGCAATATGCCGGGCTTCCTCTTCCTCCGAAGAAAGCCAGCAGAAGTTGACCATCTCGCCGTTGCCGCGGTCGGTCCAGAGCTTCTTCGGTTTCCGGTTGCTGTTGCCGGATATGACTGCATGGGCGGCATCAAGGATATTCTGGGTGGAGCGGTAGTTCTGCTCGAGCCGAACGATCTTTGCTTTCGGGAAATCCTTTTCGAATTTTGATATATGCTCTACGTCAGCTCCCCGAAACTTGTAGATGCTCTGGTCATCGTCGCCGACGGCACAAATGTTTTTGTGCCTTTGTGCCAGTAGTTTCACAAGTTGGTACTGGGCGTAGTTGAGGTCCTGAAACTCATCAACAAGCATGTAGCGGAATTCTTCCTGGTATTTTGCAAGGACCTTCGGATGATCCCTGAAGAGTTTCACCGCAAGCATGATCAGGTCGTCAAAGTCAAGGGCATTGCTCCGTTTCAACTCATCCTGGTACCGCACATAGACCTTGGCGAGTTTCTCATCGAAGCCGAAACCGTCACCGGCCGAAAGAAATTCCTCCGGTCCGATCAGGGCAGCCTTTAAAAGATTGATACGGGAGGAAACGCCGCGGTAGAGCGCTTCGTAAATCTTGAACTCCTTAAGGATATGCCGGATAAGGGAGCAGCGGTCGTCCTCATCATAAATGGAAAAGTCGCGGTTAAACCCGAGGGCGGATATGTCGCGCCGCAGCATGCGGCTGCACTGGGCGTGAAGGGTGCCTATCCAGGAAGACTTCAGGTCCTTCCCGAGCAGCCCCCTGATCCGATCCTTCATCTCGTTCGCAGCCTTGTTGGTGAAGGTCACGGC
>DKBH01000070.1 GCA_002451165.1 Nitrospiraceae bacterium UBA6905 | reverse complement strand
TCGTAGACCGGCAGCGTGTTCCACTTCTTCGGGTAGGCATCGATGAACGTGGTGCGGGGCAGGTTCGCAGCTTGCGAGAGACGGTAAACCTTGAGGGTTTGCGCATACGCGGACTGGTCTGCCGCGGTGCCGCCGTTCTTCGCTACCGGGCGAAAAGCGAAATGTACACCATAGGTGGCAGGCCGGTAGACCATGTACCCCTTCGGCACGTTGCCTTCGTATCCCGGTGGAAGGAACAGATATTTGCCCCCGTTGCCTTTGTCGTCGCCCGGCGGGCCCACGTCGGCGATCGGCGTCTGCCAGGCGTCGACAAAGGTGCCGAAGAAACTGATCTTGTCCGAGGCCGGCGGGACTTCCACGACCAGCGGTCCTTCTCGGGTGGACTGGGCGCTGACGACGTAGGGAGTCACATCATTCGCGGTCAGGAAGCCGTGGCGGGAGGTCATCGGCTTGCTGAAAAAGACGACATCGCCGAAGTTCCCACCGAGGTCACGTTGGACGCTCAGTTCAATGTCGTAGATGCTCACCGCCGGCATGGCCCAGATCGCTGCCTCAGTCGCCCTCTGCATCTTCATCTCGTAAGCAATAGATTTGTTGTCCTCAACGGCAAAGGCCCATCCAGCCGCTGCTGTCAGAACCACGAAAAAGATTGCGGTGAGTGTGTTAAGTGAATAAATACGCTTCATCCTCAATCCCTCCTGTTGCAGTGGTCGATTGTCTTGGCAGCTAATGAGGCAGCTGAGCCGCCGCGAACGTAGAGTTGACTGATGCAGCCCACTAAATGACGTAACAGAGCAAAAAAAACCGTTTTGAACTTCATAAACTACAATCACACAGTAAAAGCGTCCTGTGGTCTGCATTTAGCCGCACGACTTGGGCAGTTCATTCGTACCTCTGCCTTGCTTGCTGAAGTGCCTTGATAGTCAACGCGATACCATCAGAGTCCTTCGATCTGCAGAGAACAGTAACGCTTAACAAGAGATCTCCGACCCCAACTCCTGCGCGGACAACGTATGGATATTCGCCGGGCTTTGGGGCTCTGTCCGTCAGAATGAAGTAGTATCCCTTTCCATAAAAGCCTTTGAATTCCTGAATACTTGCCTGTTGTTCGACAGCGCTGGGAAGCATGCCCCTTAGGTCACTGTCGATCAGGCTTCTAACCTTTTCTGGTTTGTTAAAGGTCGAATCATTTCTTGGACTCCAGAGGGGGGTGATGAGAACGTTGAACTCATCTCCCTTGTCGGGAGAGAATGTGATTGTGGGAGGCATATCTCCTGATGGCTGACGAACAGACTGTATCCATGCACTCGGCACGTTCAAAGTTAGTTTGCCATGTTGCGGCAGTGCGAAGGAGCGGTGTCGGTCACCACTGTCGGTTTGTTCTGCCGCGAAGGATGTGAGCATCATGCACAAGCAAAAACATATCGCCATAATCGTTATTTTTGTCACAGTCATCTGATCTCCTTTGCCCAACGATTAAACTCACTGGCGCAAATGAAGCGCATCATAATTTGCATCAAGTGGTGTGCCTTGTCAATTGCGTTGTATCCCATACTCTCTTCGCCACTGAGTTCTTGGTTTGCATTGTACGGCAGATAAATAGTCATTCAGATAATTTAAATCCCTACCATTTCTTTCAATCAGACGCCTGCCAACGACTCTCTGATCAATTACGTTAAAGCACTCAGCATAAAACAGTTTAACAACTTCAGGGGTGTCGGGTTTGTAGCCTTTTTCTATTTCAAGAAAACGACGTATACAGAGTGCTATAAGATCAGACAACTGAATCATTGGGTTTTTTCTAGAATCAACCGGATAACTAAATTCAACAATCCACTTTACCTTTTGGTTATTTGGACCCTCAAAACGCCTATTGTGAATAATAGCCTCTACACTTTCATGATGTTCTTCTTTTTCATCCATAACTATCATACCGCGGGCTGACTGTCCTAGATTTTCTTTTACATGCCAATTTATGTATGTGATTAAGTAATCGAATGAAAGAAGGTAAGGATTATTTGCATCATATGGTATTGCGTATTGGCATTCCGCTTCTAAAAGGCTTTGTTTCTCAATGGCAAAATAGTGGATATTATGACCAACTTCTACAATTGAGTTGAGGAGTTCTCTAGTTAGCTGTAATCGTCGTTCTATATCATGACCCTCGAATGGGCCCTCACCATTAGGAGAAAGCAATTCAGTTGAGTGCAGCTCAAATCGCTCAGGGATTTGACCTCCAAAGTAATTCGAAATAATAGTATCGTGACTTTCTTTTGTATTATTCCACTTCTTATCTGAAACACTAAGACCGGCTAATACAAAAATAGGCTGGTCTGGATCATTCAGGTTGCCCCCTGTATCCCCGCTTTCATCTAAGTAAAAGAAATGCACTTAACTCTCCATGTCTAATGGCAACTAACATGTTTATTATGTTGCACGATATTTCATAGCGATTATATGGGCGTTTGGCTGACGTGTCAAGAAAATTGTTCTCCTTTATGAGGCATAACTATTTAAAAAAACAAGATATTTCATGAAACATACCTTAGCTGCGCGCTATGTTTGATACGTCCGGCAGTTCCTGGGGCGATAAAGAGCGGGTTCCTGACCGCGATCTTCCCTATTACCTGAAATGGGTTTCGGATTGCCATCACTTTTTTGGTCTGCCGACATCGGATCAATTGACGATGGATCAGCAGGGAAAATAGCTTCTCCACCTGGCAAAGAATCATGAGGACTGACAGGTACACCAGGCAGGGCCCTCCTCCTATACGGTTTCTTCCTGGCAAAAACGCGCGGGCAGCGGAGGGTCCGCCGCCGGACAATGCGGCCAACTGGAATGAACTCGAATTGAGCTTTCGTTATGCGCTCCGCCACAGTTTTGGAACGCATATTATTGAGGTCGCTATGGCATCAGAACGGTCCAAGCACTACTCGGCCACACCAACCTGCAGACCACGATGATCTATACGAATGTGACGGAGCGAAATATTCTCGGTGTAAGAAGTGTGTTGGACAAATAACCGACTCTGCCTGACTGTTTCCTGCCTTATGACCCCAATCATAGACACCGCTCCTCGTCTGGTTTATGATGGATGCAGCAATCATTACAGCAATTGACCAGGAGGAATTATGGACAAATTCGTAAGGAACTTCATCATCGCGAGCATCATCTATCTGGGGATATCATCCATTCTCGGCATCGCCATGCTGCATCAACCAAGCCTGCTCTCCCTTAAGTTTGTGCATTCCCATCTGAATATGCTCGGGTGGGTATCGATGATGATCTATGGCGTGGGATATCACATCCTGCCGAAGTTTGCCGGAAAGATGATCAAATCCCCAAAGCTGGGTGAACTGCAGTTCTGGACCGCAAATGTGAGCCTCATCGGCATGCTGCTCTTTTATACCATGAATGTCCTGGATCCGACGCCGTCATCGGCCCTGCTCACGACGCTTTTCGGCGTGGTTCAGTTCTTCTCGATCGGTCTCTTCTTCTATAACATGCTGGCCACGCTGCTGCCGGCATCACCGCCTCCGCAGCGCTGACGCAGGATCAGGTCAGGGACTTCAACTTTTCGAGGTCCCTGATCACGATCTTTCCCGCCTTCGCCACGACAAGCCCTGCCTTGGTCAGCTTGCTCATGGTCCGAATGGACGTCTCAACGGTCGTGCCGACCATTTCGGCGATGTCCTGTTTGGTGAGCTTCATGTTGATGGCAACGCCCTCCGGCACCTTCTCTCCGGCCTTGTCGGAAAGCTTGATGAGAAGCGACGCGATCCGTGACTCCACCTTTTCGAGCGCAATGCTCTTCAGCGTCTCATGCGTCCCCTTGATTCTGTCGCCGATGTTCATGGCCATGCAGTACATCAGATTGGGGAAGCGGTCCAAGATGGACAGAAGGTTCTTCCGCGACATCTTCAGCACCTCCGTCTCCTCCATGGCAACGGCGTTTGCCGGATAGGGGAACCCTCTCACAACCGCGATGCCGCCGAATATCTCATGGGGAGGAACGATCTCCAAAATAATTTCTTTTCCCTCGTTCGAGAGTTTCGTGATCTTCACCTTGCCCGTTTTAACGATGTAGAGCCATTCGGAAGGATCACCCTCTGAAAAGATGAACTCTTTCTTCGCAAACGTACCGGGCATGAGGTAGCGGGAGAGCTCTTTCATATCCTCGGAGCTTAAGGCATTGAAAATGGATACTTTTTTCAGGTCGAACATGCCCTTAGCATAATGGAAAAGAGTCCAAAAAACAAGAATGCGGCCGACATATTGCAAGGAATAGGTGGGATAGGAAAGAGAAAATATAACCGCATTGTTTCTAAAGTTTTAATTAATAAACTACCTTATTAATTTTCTTGACAGTCAACCTGAACTGTGGTTACATATACCTAACAAGCGCCTCGTTACCTCCCCTAAGCTGCTGTCCATAATCCACGGGCAGCAGCATTTTTTTTGCTATGTCTCAACGAGTTCGAATGTCCTCGATCCCAGTCCGAGCCGCTCAGCCTCTTCGACCTGCAACAGATACGGTTTAGCATGCAATTTCAGCAGAATATCTTCGCCCCGCTGCACCTCTTTCTCCTCGGCCATGGAACGTTCCAGGGCATTCGCCTGCCTCAGCAAATCTATGCTCGCCTGTTCCACGGCAACAATATCCTCGGATATCAGGATGCCTAAATCCTGAATTACCGGGACGTCTGCAGCAGGCATGCAGTCGCACTCGGGCTGTATCTCAGTAAGAAAATTGATATAGATGATCTTCCGCGGCTCAAAGGTGTTGATCACGGACTTCGCAGCCTCGGCAAGGGACCGCAGAAACCGCTCATCATCCCCCGGCAGGATGAGCCCTTCATTCTGGCATACGCGCTCGCAACGGCCGCAACGCCAGCAAATGTCACGATTCCATACAATCTCGTCGTCCTTGAAGGTGATGGCGTCAAGCGGGCAGACCTCCTGACACTGGAAGCAGAGCTCACATTTGTCGGCATCCCATACCAGTTCTCCTTCCCCGATGGTGTGCATCGCTCCCCTGCCGCATTTCCAGCCGCAGGTGCGGTGTGCGCTGCTCACACCGCCCATGGCGAGATTCTTTATCGCTCCGGCATAGCCGGCATTGATATGACCCTTCACATGGGAACAGACCACCATGGCAGGCACGTCATGGATGAGCGATGCCACGGCAATCTGGCCGAGGATCTCGCCCGCCGTCACCATGATATTGTCGTTTCCGTAGAGCCCGTCGGCTATCACCACCGGCGCGCCGACACTCAAATGATTTATGCCGTTCTGGTTTGCGACCTCCAGATAGTCAAGACCTTTGATCCTGACGGTATCGGTAATAAAGGGCCGCGCGCCGATCCGTTTGAGCGCTTCTACGACCTTGCGGATAAACACCGGCCGTACGATGCGGTGCGCGCCTTCAGACCCGAAATGAGTCTTGATCGCTATCCATTCCTCGGGGCTGAAATAATTCATGAGCCCTATTTCACCCAGAAGATGCTCGAGCTTGCCCGGCATGCTGTCCTCATATTTCCATTTTCTTGCCCGGGCTGAAGCGAAATACACCTTTGCCATAGTTGCTCCTTGCGATTCTCGTTCTCTGTGACCGTACTGTTAAGAATACCTCAAATACCCGCGCTGCACAAGAAGTTCACGGGCTGATAGGGCGCCTTTTACACAAGAGGCATGAAGGAATGCGGGATTGATAATCAGGAAAAAAATCAGGATCCCATTGGACAACATACTTCCGCAAGGCTACGCTTCGAATTTCCGGAGCTCACTGATGAGGTTCTGCGCATCTTTGCTGAGGGAGAGAATCCCCTTGTTCATCTCACCGGCAGAGGCTATGAGGTCAGCAGTCGTCTTCTGGATCTTATCAGTGATCATGACGATCTCATTGCTCTTTTGTTTCTGGCTTTTTATGGCTGAGGTAATTTGTCTTGCCTGGGCTGAGACGTTTTCTGAGATGGCTGATATCTGCCTGCTTCCTTCGAGCTGTTCCCTGGTTGCGGTCATGAGCTGCTGAGATATGCCCTTCATCATTTCGACCGCTTCTCCGATAAGTCTGCTCCCCTTGCTCTGCTCACCGGTAGCCTTTGATATGAGCTCAATCTGTTCAACCTGCTGCTTGAGAGCTTCAGAAATGCCGGCGAGCACGTGGGATTCATCGACTGTAGACTTCTGGATGGCCTTTGACATGTCCGTTGACATACATGACTGCTCCCTAATGACCTGCAGGACGTTCCGCACCTCATTCACGAGCCTCACCCCTTCATCAACGGCCCTGATTTCCTCAGCAACCATTATTACGCTCTCTTGGGTCTCTTTCTGAACAGCTTCTATCAAATCCGCTATCTCCTTTGTTGATGCGGCGGTCCTTTCTGCAAGCTTCTTTATCTCATCGGCCACGACCGAAAAAGCAGCTCCTTGCTGTCCTGCCTGAGCAGCCAGGATGGCGGCGTTCAGGGCAAGAAGGCTTGTTTGGTCGGTCACATCGTCTATTACTGTCAGGATGGTGCCGATCTCTCCTGATCGCACGTTGAGGCGGTTTATGACCGCCGCAAGCGTATCGGCTCTCTGCCGGATAAGTTCAATGCCATCTATGGCTGACTTTACCGCCGTCATTCCGGTCTCCGATGCCACGGCCGAAACCTGTTCGGCAAGCCTGACAGATTCCTCTGCATTTTGATTAATCCTGTTTATCGTCGCGTTTACCCTGAAAAGCGCTGATGAGGTCTCGCCTGAAGAGGCAAATATAAACTCGAGACTGCGGGCAATATCATTGATTGCGGCGAGCATCTCTTCGACAGATGAGGCGACCTCCTGGGCGTTCTTATCGAACACCAAGGCATCCTCCGATACGGCCATGACAGACGTGGTCATCTGTTTTGCAGCAGCGAATGTCTCTTCAGCTGACTGGTGAAGGATTTCAGAGCTCTTTGTTATGGCAGTGATCGAATTATCGAGCTCGGATATTGGTGATACCGTTTCTTCAATAGCCTCTTTCTGAGCGTCTACAACCTTGAGTACGCTGGCAGGGGATTCCGTAATGTCCATGGTCACACGGGAGACACTCGCTGCCAGGGTGGATAACTTGGAGATCATATCCCTCAGATTGGATGTCATGTCGGCAATCGCGACAGCAAGGCCCGCGATCTCCTCGTCCCCCTCTTTATCGATGATATGATTCAGTTTTCCCTGAGATATTTCCCGCGCAACACGGGCCAGCTTCTTAACAGGGGAGGTAATCCTTCTCGTCATGTAGACCGTTGCCGCAACGCCCACCGCAACAAGAAGCGATGTAAAAATTACCATAGAGAGAAGGAGTGTGCGAATCCGGCTGTGAAGCCCTTCCTGGGACAACCCTATCTGGACATATCCGATGGTCTTTGGACCAGTGTCGGCTTCCTTTCCGAAACCAGCAAGGTCGCCTGAAGAAACGCTGACAACAGGCGCCAGAATATCAATGTACTCTTGACCTCCCTCCTCGCTCATGACCCGTTCCATGGTTATCTGGTCTAACTTCGCCTTTTCCCGAAACGGGATCTGGACAGCTGCACTTTTCGTCTTTGAGGCGAGTACGCGCCGTTCCGCATTGAGTATGGCCACGTACGCAACGTTGATGTCCGTAAGCGTGCTGTCTGCCAGTTGCTGGAGGGACTTCTGATCCTCAGTATAGATACTATAATCACTGTTTTTCGAGATTATCAGGGCAACGGATGTGCCGCGGTTTATGAGTTCGTCATAGCTGCTAACCGTCTCCTGTTTGATGACAAACAGGGTGATCCCGACAGAGGTAACGAGGATCATGAGGATAGTCATCATATTGAACCGGGCGGCAAGGCTCTCCTGTTTGAGAAACGGTATCCTGCGCAGTATGCCGCCCATCAGTATGTCGTACTGGCATTGCGGGCAAGTTCTTCCGGGATCTTCAATGCCATTTCTCCTGCAGTCTTCATGTTGATTGAATACATAATCTTCCGCGGGACCGACGGAAGTAGGGAGCCCGGGGAGGCACCCTGCAATATCTTGTGGGCCATCTCCGCACATTGTGCGCCCATGTCCGTATAATCGCAGTCAAGGGAATAAAGTGCGCCGGCCTTTGTCCAGGCAGTCGAAGGGCCGACGAAGGGGACACGATTCCGGAAGGAGGAGAGGAGCACGAGTTTGGCTGTCTGGGCATTCAGTGCGACGTTGTCGGCAATGCCCCAGAGGACATCAACGGTCGTCACGAGTTTCTCGAGCGCGGCGGGCAGATCCTTTGGAGACAGAACCTCCTGAGCTTCGAGTTTGAATCCCATCCTTTGTGCAACCTTGGCCGCCTCCTCGACCGTATCTCTGTTCTCCCGGGGGTTGAAGGCAACACCGACCGTTTTCGTCTTTGGAAGAAAGCGGCGCATCCACTGAAACTGCGTCTCCGCCGAAAAACCAAGCGTCACCCCTGTCCCGTTTGGCCTTCTGATATCTGCTGATTTTACCACCATTGTCGAAACCACCGGGATATCGGCAATTTCCTTCAGTGCCTTCTCGGCAGCAAGCGAACCTGCGCAAAAAATGAGGGCCGGCCTTCTTTTTCTTATTTCCTGCACAGCCATGTCAGCCTTTCCCGGATCTCCTTCTAGCGCATACATTTTATACTCGGCGCGTACCCCTTGTTTTTCCATGTGTTGCTTAAATCCATGTATGGTCTCATTATAGGGCTGACTGTTATTGCTGACAAGGACCGCGATCTGCACTTCAGCTGCCCTGACATTATCTATGAGCGTAATGGAGAACGCCAGGACCGCCAAGGTCAAGGTGACCATCCAGATGGTCAGAGACCCCTGTGCTGAAGGCTTCTTAAAAAGCATAGGTGAGTTTCAGGCGGACGTTCCTGCCGTCCTGCTCCACAAACTTCTGGGTGATCTCATCGC
>DKBH01000047.1 GCA_002451165.1 Nitrospiraceae bacterium UBA6905 | reverse complement strand
GCCATCCACGGCCAGCATGCTCAGCTTACTGTACTTCACCCGCAGGCATGGACTCTATCCTGCTGATAATGCCCTGAACAGTCTTCTTTTCGGTCTGCACACCCTTTTCATCACCCATCTTCTCAACTGCCTTCAAGTAATGTTGAAGCGCATTCATGACCGCCACTGCCTCCAAATTCGTAAGTTTCAGATCCATTGCTTGGGACTCCTTTCTTTTTAAGAATTTCGGTTCGTCATTATATACCTGCACCGGATGCTCGGCAGCCCTTGCCTCAGACGACGCCGCCTTCTCCCCTGAGATAGCCCTCTACCTGCGGATTCGGCCGGGGAAGACCNNCATCCCTTCGGCTGGTGAACATTCTTGCAGATCGAATTAAGGACCGGAAAGAAGTTATATTTCCGGTAATGGTCCCTGAGAAAACTGATGATCTCCATCCTGTCCTTGGTAAGTTCTTCAATACCTTCTTTTTCTGCCAACGCACAAGCAACCTTTTCGTTCCAGTCGTCCGGGTTCTCGAGAAACCCTTCATCATCCAAGCGTACTTTTCCACCTGTGTATTCCAATACCGGCATGAGCATCCTCCTTCTCCCCTTCCCAACCCCTTAGCCTGTTTAAAAAATGATCTATCCGGATATACGGTGCCTGCACCTTTCCGAAGCCTCTCTTGCGGATATAGATAGCGCCTCTGTCTGTCATATATTGTCAGAGACCTCGTTCCCTTTCTGTTTCCCGATGTGAAAAGAAATAAATCTTATCGTTACCTCCTTTCAGTAATTAAAAAAGCCGAGCATACCAGAGCAACTTCCTCCGGCAGCTCAGCCATCTTCTCCCCGTGAAGACCCGCCGCTTTCCGCCCCCTTCTTGCGGAGGGTTCGGCTTTATCGGAACATCTTTAATTTCCTATTATTATTTTATCACGCTGCAACGTTCTGTCAATGTCATGCTGTGATAATAGTCGCTGCGATGGGCATGATATTGCATAACGCTCATGCCGGATTTTGAGCTGAGGGCCCTTAAGGAGGACCGTATGCATTGCGCCATGCGCGTTGCTATTGTCTGCTCGGTAATGCTGCGCTAAGATCATGTTTTGCCGATTAAGGCACAGCTTCTTATTACCTGTGTAGGAGTCCTTCATGAGGGTGACGACCGTGAAAATATCGCAGACAGTTTCTTCCGAAGAAAGATGGTGTTCAGGAAGGGGATATCAGATAAACCGGAACTTTCTCATAAAACAGAAAGGACGGGAATGTCCCCGTCCTTTCGCTGCCTCACCGCTACTCAACCTTTTTCATATCCGTGCCGCAGGGGCACTTGCCCGGGTTCTGGCTAATGGTATCGCACTTGCACTCAGGACCGCAAGCGCACGTATATTTGCCTGTCGTTGGGAAGGCACGCTCCTTTTCCCAATTCTCGGCCTTGAGCATTACCGTATCACCTTCGACCTTCATTACCTTTGCCTTGACCATCGGCTTGCCGCAAGTACAGTTACCTTCCTTCATGGACATAGTCTTGCAGGGACAGCTATCGCCGCAGTTGCAGGCATAGACTTCATCACCCACTTTCAGGTCCATCTTTCCCTTGGCTCCTGCAAAAGAGAATGCGACGAACGCAATCGTAAGCATTACTGCTGCAATAAGAATAGTCTTTTTCATCTTTTTCACCTCCTTTTATCTGGAACGTCAATTTTTAATTACCAGGTTTTTGTAGTACCTATAAATCTATGCAATTTTAATCTTTCTGTCAAGCTGTTTTTCTTCAGCCGCGTTGAGCTTAATTACGATTGCAGACGGAACACCTGATCGCCCCCATGCCAGATGGGAAGCCTTCCACCTCCAGCCGGTACATCTGCCCTGTCCCATCACCTTGGATCTCCAATCGAACCTTGCCGCCGTGGTTCACGGCACTGCCCTATCTGAGAATCTCATACATGTCCTCAAATGCTGCCTGAAGGGCTTCATCAAGGCCACCCACTGACCCGCCATGTTCTTTCATGAAATCTTCGGCAGCACCCTTCTCCGCAAATGCCCATTTCCCCCGTATTGACATGACGCCATACCTGTCGCCGCCGATCACCCAGTAGGCGTGCCGGGCATCAATGAGCTGCTTTGTTCGATAATCACCCACCATGATCGCCCTGGGCACTCGCCCCGGATTCAAAGCAAGATCTATCGCCGCACAGTGAATACTGCAGGTTCCTGCTGCAGCACCGTCCGTATATTCAGTGAGCATCCTGCTGTAATCATAGGCCCGTCGGTCCATACCGCAATAGCTGCATTCAGGATGCTTCCCTATGTCGGCCCGTCCGTCCTGGTCCGCATGCTTTTTTTTCTGCAGCATGTTTATGTCGTCGCGCATGTCGGCAAAGGCCGCCTTCATCGCATCGTTATAGGTGCCAAAGGTCCCACCGTGATTCTTTATGAACGTCTCGGCCGCAGCTTTCTCCTGAAAAGCCCATTTTGCCCTTCCGGACATAACACCTGTAAGCTTTCCCCCGATGACCCAGAACACCTTATGGGCATCTCCAAGCTCCTTCGTAGCATAGTCTGATACCCACATGCTCACGATTCTCTTCTGCCGGTGCGCCGCCATCCATGCTGCCGTACAATGGATACTGCAGGTTCCGACGGATGACTTGTCGTCAAATTCCAGAAGCATTCTGCTGTAATCATGCATGTGCCGGTCCATGCCGCAGATTTCGCACGCCGGATGCAGCCTGATATCATCCTGCAGAAGGGCTGCGGCGACTGATGCGAATGATAAGCCTACCCATAGAAGAAATATGATTTTTTTCATGCTTACCTCCTGAATAGTCTTCACGTGTGCCCGGTATTTTCTCCCTACCTCTTCTTCGGATGGGCGAGAAAAAACTCCCATATGAGATCCGTTGCGGATATGCAGTCGCCTGAACGACCACACGCTCCCTCCTCCGGCCAGTCGTGGCCGCCATCCCTGATGGTATAGAAAACGACATCGGCATGGTCATGGCACGTATAGGATTCCTTCAAGACCGCGCCTTCTTGCAAAGCTTCCCGAGCCGGTTCGGGATTGCACCTGTTTGCCCTGATCCAGAAGCCCAGCGACCGGTCAACCGAAATGAACTCAAGGATACCGCCGGTGCGCTTTCCTTCACCCCCCGCGTAGGGTATATGCCGGTCCTTCAAGCCGTGAAACCCGATGAGAGCTACCGGGGCTGAAGGGTGGGGAATGGTGAGAGCATGCGAACTTTCGACAGGAAGGACACCTGCAGCTCCCGCCACCACGGCTATCGCAGCAATGTCATCAGGCATCTGCGATGCAAGGTAATATGCCATCATAGCGCCGTTTGAGAATCCTGCCACATAGATGCGCGCATCGTCGATCTGCAGATGCAGGCGCAGCGATGCAAGAAGATCTTGGAAAAACTTCAGGTCATCGATGCCCTTGAGATAGGCATCTCCGCAGCAGAAATCCGCATTCCACGATGTCCTGATGAACCCCGTTGCCTGCGGATACACGGCGATGAAACCCTGCTTGTCGGCTTTATCGCTCATGCCGGTGACCCCCTCCATGCTGCGGGCCCCGCTTGCATACCCATGAAAGATAACTACGAGCGGCAGTCTTCGGCTTCGAAAAGCATCCGGGGGAAGATGAAGCAGATACTCCCGTTCCTGGCCATCTGTTCTTAACGAAACAATTTGGCTACCTGGGCCGGACAAAACCGTCTTCTCTATACACGGCGGGGTGCAGCCCGGGAGAAATACCATAACCATGATAAGCAGCGGAGCCATATTCGCCATGGCGATGATTCAACCGCTGAACCTGCGCAGGATCGTCTCATAATCCCCGGGATAATCCATATCAAGCAATACGCCCTCATCATCGACGTCAAGATAAACAATTTCTTTGCCACTATCGCCGATCGCCTCACGTAGGGTTCCTTTGACGTTGATATCGTGAACGGCAATTCGCGGGAAAAGTGTGGGATGCCCCCTCCGTTTCCGAAAACTCGGGATGATGATCGACTCCGGATGCATCGCGTGAAGATTGATCAATGCCCTCAGCGTCTCTGACTTGACAAGAGGATGGTCGGCAGGCATGATTAGCAATCCCGTTGATGCGGGGTCCAATGCCCTCAGTCCTATCCGCGCCGATTCGATCATCTCACTTTCCGGCTCTGCATTGAATACCGTTCTCACCGGGAGGTTGCGAACAGCGTGCAGGAGGCCATCCGCCTGCGACCCGAGGACGACAATGATGTCCGTGACCCCCGAAGCCATAATCGTCTTGATGCAGTGTTCCAGTACGGTGCAGTCACCGAGCTGAAGAAGCTGTTTTGTCTGCCCCATCCTCTTCGCCGAACCGGCTGCAAGAAGCACGGACGACACCTGGTGCTGCATGCTCCCTCCTCTTCTGGATGACCTGAGCCATGATACTGATCGCGATCTCTTCCGGCGTCGCGGCATTGATCGGAAGACCGACGGGCACATGCACGCGGTCGACATCCGCCGGCAAAAAACCGGCTTCAGCGAGGGCTCGCGACAGAAGCGCCTTTTTCCGCCTGC
>DKBH01000051.1 GCA_002451165.1 Nitrospiraceae bacterium UBA6905 | reverse complement strand
AGAAAAAGAAGTTCAAGGCAACGACCGATTCAACGCATACCCATCCGGTGGCAGACAACCTTCTTGAGCAGCAGTTTACGGTAACTGCTCCGGGAAAGGTCTGGGTAACAGATATCACCTACATCCCGACCGATGAAGGCTGGTTGTATCTTGCGGGGCACAAGGACCTGTTTACCGGACAACTCGTTGGGTATGCTATGGGGGCCCGGATGACAAAGGCGCTGGTCATGCAGTCGTTGTTTCGTGCCGTAGCGGCCAAGCGGCCGGCAAAGGGGTTGATCCATCACTCGGATCGGGGAGTCGGCCTCTCGATGCATCTGACGTTGTTCCGCCTGCATCTACCAAAGATGATTCAAAATAACTTCCTCTTCTAAGGAAGAGAGTCAAGATATTCTCTATTTGCTCTGTTAAAGCTGAGATGGTTGTGGTGGCTCTTCAACCGGGTTACCTTTTCACCTAACCTCTTTTATTCTGCGGACCTTTTATGCCCAACTTACCTTGTGCAGGCCGAAAAGGGTGGTGGAAGTTGACCAAGCTGAATCCTACAGGCCTTAGTGCCTACGAAGTAGTGCGGTCCTTCTTCCACCACAACCACTCCGTGCTCCTATGCATGCGCCGCCAAAGCGCGGACTCCATCATCAAAATTCCTTTTATCCCGTAAGAGCGCGAAGATCACTTTGATCAGCTTTATTGCCACCGCACAAAGGATCTCTTTTCTCTTGGGCTGCTGACCCACCCTGTTTTTTATCTCCAGTTTCCTCTGATAGTAATCCTGAAAGTATCTGCTCAGCACCACCACTCTCAATTCTCATAAAAAACAGATACTTCCGCATGAGCCAGTGGCCCTTATTAGAGATGAACTTCCAGCTCACCCAGGCTCCTGAACCGCGCTCCTGAGGATCATATCCTGCATACTTAACGATCTGACGGGCATTGTGAAAATATGCGGGGTTGCCTAATTCCCCCAAAAAGACTGCGGCGGAAAGTGGTCCTACACCGGGTATAGACAACAGATACGGGGCAGAAGGCATCTCCATTAACACCTGCTTCATCTGCCGGTCAATGTCCTTGAGCATTAGAACGGTCCGTTTCACTTCCTCGAGACATATCTTTATTCTAAAACGGTCCGCATCGCCAACGCTTTTTAGTCCTATGCTCTTGTGTGCTCCCTGGTACAGAGCCTTTGCCTTGTGGGCAGCTCCCGCCTTCTTCCGGGAGCTTTTCGCGATCAGCTCTTGAAGGGTTTATATCTTCATCAAGACCACATCATCAGGGAAAGGACACTGCTCCGGGATCGCCCATAGGCTCCATGTGCCCATTGACCAAAATATCCCATGCACCTCCGGGAAATAATCATCGAGAGCAGCATGCAGCGCATTCTTCGCGCTCACACTGTACCGGAGAAGCCTCTCCCGTGTTATTGCCAATGTTCTCAGTCGCCTCATGGTACCATTTTCGATAACGGTATCGATGTACTTGCCCTCCCTCGTAATATTCGCTATGGTTAGGGCATCTCGTTGGTCGCTCTTTGCAGAGGAGCTCTCATCGACTTCGCGATGGTGCTTCAGGGCTGTGGTTCGTACAAACCGCACCTCATAACCCCGCTCTTTGGCAAAGTAGGCAAGCTTCCTCCAATAGTGCCCCGTAGGTTCCATCCCAATGAGCACGTCTTTCAGCCCGTGCTTCCTTCTCAGCCCTTCTATCATCTCTACGAACTGCTCAAAACCCTCTCGACTGTTATACAGCTTGGCACGGCTTCCTAATACGTTGCCTTCTTTGCTCATGAACCCTACTGCATTGAATGCGGTGCCTACGTCTACCCCTACGAAAAAAGTCGTTCTGCAGATCCTTTGACGCTTCGCTACCTGCCTGTTATAATCCTTCTCAGACATGGTAATTTGTCCTTTCTGTTATAAATTGAGTCGCCAATTCAACTTTAACAGATTGAGATTGCCATGTCTTTCTTGTCCCTCTTGCTTATAGCAAGCTGGAAACCGCAGCCCTGGGCCACGCTTAAAAAGTGCGGAGTACATGTCGTTATCCGCAAATGGCTGATTGAAATGAAAGGTATTTGGGCAACCTGTTACACCTCCTGCTGATAAACAAAATATTATCGGTGAAGCGTGTTGATTTGAGCAGTAAATGAGTAAACATTTCTAGAGCAAATCACAATCAAAGAGCTGACATTTCTTTAAACTCATAGATGTACGTTGCCTCATAGCTGAAATTACCTGATTGATATGTCACGTTTCTCGTGGTACAAGTAAGCTAAGAGAAGGTAACAGGGGATCACGCCATCCCATCAAGAATCAAAAGAGCAAATTAAACAATTTGCCATTCCCCGATAAAGCCAAACGCCCTGTGAGGGGCAGGCGGAAAGTAACGGGTCTTATCAGTAAGCATAAGACAGCCGGGTTGCCGAAGGACAGTGGAAATCTGAAGGTGAGTCAGGCTTTATCGTTTTCATAAAGGGGGATAAGAAGCAGCCTCATTACTTCATGACCGTAAGGCTTGCAATGCCGAAAATATTCCGTATCACATCACTCAAGGGGGACAACATGAAGGCAAAGCTATTATTTTTTGCGTCAATTGTACTTACTATGGTTGCAACATCTGCCTTGGCTGTACCGCTTGAGCAGATTCCGTACACCAAGAAGACCACCTTGCCATATCCGAAGGACTATACCCTGAGATTTTCGCTCTGCGACGACCCCGTGGCCGGTAGCTGTACCTATTGGTCAGAGGAAAAGACTGTCTACTTGAGCAGCGCAAAGATCAAGACTTATCTGGGTGACACAATATCTCTTTCGGGAGTCAACTTTTCCCAGCAGTACTATGTCCAGGTCGAAAAGAAGAAGGCAAATGGCACCTACAAGGTGGTGGGCTCGAGGGAGATGCTCGGGGTGGTTCCCTATTCTCTTTGGAGCGCATCCAGTAATGCGGTGGTACCGGGCGGCACGGTCACCACGATTACAGCGGGCGGCGGGCTTACGGGCGGCGGCACCGGTGCAGTTACCCTGGATATAGGGGCAGGAACTGGAATCACCTTGGGCGCTGATACTGTTTCCGTAGACACGACAGCGATTCAAAACAGGGTGACCGGGACCTGCGGGGCATCCAATGCCATACGGGCAATCAATCAAAATGGTTCTGTGACCTGTGAGCCGGTCGCCGGAACGGCAGGCGGAGATATTACCGCAGTCACCGTAGGCACAGGGCTGGCCGGCGGAGGGACATCAGGCGATGTGACACTCAGTGTTGATGTTCCTCTTTCTCTAACGGGGTCCGTTTCAGGAGGTGGCGTCATATCGAGTACGAATACTAATATTTGGGGCAGCGGCATCTCGGGATATGCCGTAACTACTGGAGCTGTTACCAATTACGGTGGCCAGTTCTATGCGGACGGTAATTCTGGTCGTGGTGTCTATGGCCAGGCTTCTACTACCGGAGCTGCGATTAATTATGGTGGCGAGTTCTATGCGGATGGCGATTCTGGTCGTGGTGTCTATGGATACGCAACCGCACTGGAGCTGTGACCAATTACGGTGGCACGTTCAATGCAAATGGCGATTCTGGCATTGGCGTTCAGGGCTTTGCCTCTGGCACCTCTGGCATTGGTGTCCGTGGATATGGTCAGGCATATGATTCTTATGCTGAGGGCCCTGGTGTGCATTACGGGGATGCATCTTCAATTAGATGGAAAACAAACATTGAAGAAATTGATAATGCTTTGGATAAGGTAATGAGCATAAGGGGAGTATACTTTGACTGGGACGACGCTCATGGCGGCAAGCATGGCATGGGATATATCGCAGAAGAAGTCGGTAAGGTGATCCCTGAGATAGTTGCCTATGAACCGGATGGGGAATATGCCACGGGCTTAGATTATGGGGCTATAACGCCTGTCCTTGTTCAGGCGATCAAGGAACAGCAGGAGCAGATAAAGCAACTTAAGGCCGAAATAGAACAATTGAAATAGAGGTTGTAATGACTGTCTCTAAAACCACGGGCAGGCCGTAACCGCAGCCTGCTCTTTTTTATTCCAATCATATAAATCTAAGGAGGGCATATCATGAAAAAAATGATGGTAAACAAGATGTTGTCCGTAATACTACTGTTCTGTTGTATGGCACTAGTGCTTTCTGTTTCACAGGGGGCTGAGGCAGCCACATTCAAGGTCAACAGCACGGATGACATTGTTGATGCTGCTCCTGGCAATGGAGTTTGTATGACGCTAACAGGAGTTTGCACGCTCAGGGCTGCCATACAGGAGGCAAATGCCCTTGCCGGTGCTGATGTGATCAAGCTGAAGGTGGGAGTCTACCGCCTGACACTCACCGGTGCAGATGAAGACCTTGCGGCGACTGGTGACCTCGATATAACAGACAGCGTTACGATCAAGGGCAAGGGAGCAGCATTGACGGTAGTTGACGGCCATCACAGCGACCGGGTGTTCCATGTTTTCGGGCCTATCACGAATATTGTGAACTTCGTTGGGCTGAAGATCCAAAACGGATTTGTATTCCCTGGCATCTATGCAGGCGGGGGTATATTAAATTATCCTGATGCCGCAACCATCAAGGGTGCAACGGTCGTCGTTAACGGCTGCACCATCACAAACAATATATCCTATGCCCAGCTTGGCGGTGGAATAGCCAGTTTGCTTGGCAATCTCAAGATTGTTTCGAGCCGTGTGATCCAGAACGAACTCTATAATTTGGGAACATCGGCAGCGGGAGGAGGCGTTGTCAGCCTCTCTGACATATCCTTTAAGATGATCAAGACAAAAGTTGCAAACAACTTTGTTTCCAATATCGCAGAAACGGCAGACATAAATGATGTAGCTGTTGGTGGCGGCGTTGTGATTGCAGGGACAGCCACCGTAAAGATAAAGTCCTCTAAGATTCTGGGCAATGTTGCAGACTCAGTGACATCGTTGGACGAACCTGGCTCAGCTGGGGCAGGGCTCTATATGGCGCTAGTACCCAATGCAATTATTGTCAATACGAAGATTGCCAATAATACTGCCACCGGCTTTGGTAGTTTTGGTGGCGGCGTCTACGCCATATCAGCCAATGCGACCTTCAGCGGCTGCACGATCACCGAGAACTCAGCTGTCGGCAGTTTCGGAGGTTTCGGTGGAGGCATGTATCTGCAGAAGGGGACTGACCCCATGACCATAACCATCAACAACCTGAGCAGTGTTACCTACAACTTTGCATCTGCCTCTTTTGGCGGCGGAATATGGAATCGAAGCGGAGCAGTTACGCTGAACATATCGGCTGACTCTGTTGTCGCCGGCAACTTGCAGGATGATATAAGTGTCACCCCCTGATACAAGTCTATTACAACGAACCAATAGGGAGACACGTCGGATATGGCCTGTCTCCCTTTTTCTTCGGGCATCTCCAAAGAGGATATTACGCATTTCTAGAAGTAGTCTTGATGAGTTTCATGTTCCGTATGGCATGGTGTTAGTCGCAATCAGTCTTTAAGCAGATTTCCTCTGGAAGTCTAGAATAGGCAGAGCTGCGCGTGTCTATCAGCTCAGAGGCGAAAGGCGCATCGTCATGTGCTTGCATTAGGTCTTGATGTAGAGAAATACATAAAGGCTCCCTGTAGTCCCTGTCGCTACGGCGTAGCATGACCTTTTTGCATATGTCGTACAGTGGCAATGATCAGTCTATCTTTTTGAACGACCCTTTCACATCAATGCTCACACCGCGCCAGTTACTGACATTTCCCATGGTACCGGTAAAGGTCACTTTATCCCCCGGCTTAAGACTGGCGCGGTCTTCCTGGTCGACAATCAGTACAACATTATACCCCTTTACAGGACTGCTCCCGGGCGCAAGAATCAGAACCTTGCCCGAGGACGAAGATGGTGAACCGGTAAGGTTTGTTACTGTGCCAGCACCGGAAACTCTTTTGCCTTTGATTTCCCGTATATAGTTGCGCTGGTAATCGATGAGATCCGGCGCGGCTCCGGGATCCTGATAATTGGGGTTCCATTCTTTCTCGCCCTTTAGGGACTCAAGTTTGGTGACAACCTCTTCGAAGCTTTTTGGATCTTCTGCAGCAGCAATATGAGAAAAACAAAGGAGTCCGAGGAATCCCACAAGCAGCAACGCGATGTTCTTCATCTTCCCCCCTCAGGATTGTAGTACCTCAATTATAACGCAGCAAGATAACGTGAAAACTAGTATTCTGCAGAGGGACATGCGTCCCGATTAGCCCTTGAGCAAGAACTTGCGAACATCACCGAGCCGGAGGGTGACCTTCGCCGCATCAAGATGCTCGAGGAAGGGGAGGGCAAATTTGCGCGACGTATTGAGCAGGTCCCGGAACTCCGCCACCGTGAGTTCGGGCTTCCTCGCAAAAAACGCTCTGAGCAGGGAGATCATCTGCTCGTAGGCTGCAGCCGACAGGTAGATAGACTCACTGATCCTTGACACACTCCGTTCCTTTGCCAGGATAGTCAGGATGTCGGATATCTCTTTCAAGCCCATGTTGAGAATCTCCGCCATTTCCTGTTTGGTGGGTGGCTGAAATCCCCCTTTGATGAGCAGCTCAAGGATCTTTGTCTTGTGGGCTTCTGCAGCTCCGGATAGGGCGACCGTGAAGGTCTTCAGTCTGAGCAGGTCCTTGTCCACAATGACGTCCTTCAGCGAGGTGAGCAGAAAGTTGAAGAGCTTTGTGTCCACGTTCAGATGATTCCTGACCTCCTCTTTTGCCATGCCAGGCTTCAGCGGGTTCTCCTTATGGAAGGCCCTGACCAGCTCCCGCACCCTGGTGTTCATGAGCTCAAAGGCATGGGTATGGATAAGGATGTCTTCATGACGTATCACGGTGCCCGTCCGCTCCAGGGAGCCGAGCGCCTGCTGAATTGCCGGACGGTCTGCATTGACCCAGGCGTTAAGAGAAGATAGAGAAATCCCGCTGAGGCCGGCCTTCTCTATCTTCAGCGCAAGCTTTTCTCCAAGCTGACCGTTCTGGTAAATGACGAGATCCTGAATGCCGTCTTTTCTTCTTCTCCTGCCGGGTGCGGGGTCAAGGATGGCACCTCCTCCCAATGTCTGGAGAGGAGAAAATCTTCTGATGATATACCGGTCACCAGCCATGGCAACGACAGGGTCCTGGAGCCGGAACTGGCAGAAACAGTGTTCTCCCGCCTTCAGCTCTTCCTGCTCGTAAAGGATGACCCGCGCCACGGTTTCGGACGTGCCGGTATAAAAATGGACGAGGCTCCGGTTCTTGAGCGGCGGCACATCCTTGAGCAAGTCCAGCGAGAGATCAAGGGTCTTCGTCGGTGTGAAGCTTGCAGGAGCCACGGCAACATCTCCTCGTCTGAGGTCGTCTTTATTCACGCCCTGCAGGTTAATCGCAACACGCTGGCCTGCATATGCCTTGGTGATCGCCTTGCCATGGCTGTGCAGCCCCCGCACCCTGGTCGTGATGCCCCGCGGCAGGATATCGAGCGGCTCATCGACGGTGATCATGCCTGAGACCGCAGTTCCGGTCACCACGGTCCCGAATCCTTTCAGCGTGAAGACCCGATCGATCGGTAGCCTGAAGAGACCGCCCGATGTCTTGGGGGTGATGGTCAGGGCGAGGGTCAGAATCTCTTTTTTCAGGAGATCGAGGTTCTCACCTGTTTTCGCAGAGACTGCAATGACCGGTGCGTTCTCAAGAAACGTACCCGCTACGAAAGAACTGATCTCATCAGCGACGAGGCCGAGCCATTCTTTCTCGACAAGGTCTGCCTTGGTGATCGCAATGAGCCCTGACTGTATGTTCAGAAGGTCGCAGATCGCGAGATGTTCGCGGCTCTGCGGCATGATGCCCTCGTCGGCTGCGATGACCATGAGCACCATGTCGATACCGCCGGCACCTGCGAGCATGTTGCTGATGAGCTTCTCATGGCCGGGGACATCTACGATGCCGACAGTCAGCCCGTCATCAGGGTATGCAAGGTCAGCGAACCCGATATCGATGGTTATCCCCCGTTCTTTCTCTTCTTTCAAACGGTCAGGATCAATGCCGGTGAGCGCCTTGACCAGCGAACTTTTGCCATGATCGATATGGCCGGCTGTGCCGAGGATCACATAGCGCATGCTATGTTGTCTTTCCTGACAATAGAGGTCATGATAATATTGTTTCCGCTATGCTGCAGCCGACCGATGGGCAGTCAAGCCGCGGACAGCGCTGCAGATACGATTTTAGTCAGACGCTGCACGTCGTTGCCCCGTATCGTGCGGGCATCGAGCAGAAGCGCATCTTCCCTGATGCGGGCAATGACCGGCAGCGGACCCGACCTCAGCCGTTTTTCCAAGTCATTTACCGTGATGTCCGACGGGATAATAGCTACGGCAAAGGTATCGAACGAGGCATCAGGCAATGAGCCACCGCCGGCCCTGGATACATCCCTGACAACGCTGATGGCGGCAGCAGCTCCCTGCCTGCGCAGGCCTGCTGCCAATTTCCTGGCCCTCTCCCGTATCGATTCCACAGGCTGGAAGAGCATGTTCAGTACCGGTATGCGTTTCATCGCCTGTTCGGGATCAAGATATTCCATGAACGTGGCCTCAAAAGCGGCGATCGTCATCTTGTCGGTCCGCACTGCACGCGCAAGCGGATTCTTACGGATCTTTTCGACAAGGTCCTTTCTTCCGACAATGATACCGCCCTGCGGTCCGCCCAGGAGTTTGTCACCGCTGAAGGAGATGAGATCAACCCCGGTGCTGAGGACTTCCTGTACCGAAGGCTCAGAATATATGCCGTACGGCTTCAGATCAATCAAGTTGCCGCTCCCGAGATCATACATGACCGGGACGGCATGGTTGTTGCCGAGTTTCACCAGTTCGCTGATCGGGACATCCGCCGTGAATCCGATCATTTTATAATTCGACTGGTGAACCTTGAGAATGAGTCCTGTTTTTTCGCAGATTGCAGCGCTGTAATCCTGAAGATGGGTCTTGTTCGTCGTTCCGATCTCCCGGAGCACCGCCCCGCTGGCAGTCATGACGTCGGGTATCCGGAAGGACCCGCCGATTTCCACGAGCTCTCCGCGCGATACGATTACCTCCCGGTCTTTTGCGATCGTATTGAGGCAAAGGAACACTGCAGCTGCATTATTGTTGACGATGAGCGCATCTTCTGCTCCGATCAGCTGCCGAAGGATACTTCCGGTATGTACATGCCGCTTTCCCCGTTTCCCTGAGGCGAGATCGTATTCGAGATTGGAATAACCCTTGCTTGCTGCAATGACGTTCTCAAGGGCGCGTTCCGAAAGCACCGCCCTCCCGAGGTTCGTATGCAGAACGATACCCGTGGCGTTTATCACCGGCTGCAGGCTATATGACGCCAAAGCATGTATCCGTTTCTCGATTGCCGAGAAGAGCTCTGACAGAGGATTGGGGGACTGCATACCGTCCCGGATTTGCTTCCGCTCGCCGGCTATGACCTCACGGACAGCCTGAAGCACGACGTACCGTGGAAAGGCCGCAAGCCATGCTGCTCCTTCCCGGCTCTTCAGGATCTCATCGACGGAAGGAAGGGCAGCGAGAGGAGAGGACGGCGCGTCCTTTTTCTTTTTCATTTGAGACCCATGGCGCGGAGGGCATCATCAGCACTTCTCCCCCCCGGGGATTCTTCGGGAAGATAGAGCATGACCCCGCCTTTTACCGGCCTGATCACGATCTTTCCCTCCTGGGCAAGCCGGTTCGTTACCTCAACGGGGTTTTCCCCTTCAAAATATTTCTTGAAGGCTTCATTGAACCCGGAGTATACCGTATGGATGCCCTTGAATCCTTCCTTTCTCAGGCTGACAATCGCTTTTCTTACGAATTCCTCATGCGAGAGCTTCTCTGTCATCGTGTCCCTCCTCTATCTGGTTTTCTGCTACCTTTTCGATCAAGGGATCTGCAATCCCTGCTTCTCTAAACCCTTTTTCCCGCAGCAGGCAGCTGTCGCAGCGCCTGCAGGGTATAAATTGACTATCATCCGCAGGCTCTTGTCCGAGCTGTCGTCCTGCGCCTCCTGCCCTCCTGAGGGGCTGCGGATCATAACAACTCCAGGTGAGACTATAGTCTAAACCATGATCAAGCCCCGTGCGAATTATTTCGGCCTTGGACAAGGAGACAAGAGGCGCTCTGATGCGAAAATGCAGCTTGCCTTCGACCGAAGCCCTGGTCGCAAGGTTTGCCATCTGCTCAAAGGCGTTCAAATAGGCAGGTCTGCAGTCAGGATAGCCGCTGTAGTCGACTGCAGTCGCACCGATATAAATGTTTTCGGCCTCCAGCACTTCTGCCCAGCCGAGCGCAAAGGAAAGAAATATCGTATTGCGCGCGGGGACATAGGTTACAGGGATTAACGATCTGCCGGGGGCAGGGTCCTGAAGGCCGGCCGTTCCCGGCCTTTTGAAGGTGGTCGTCTGCCCGGACTTCGGGACTTCAATTTCCGCTGTGAGTGCAGACCCTCCGATATCCCTCAGGTCGAATCTCACTACAAGATGTTTTGCCACACCGAGCGCCTCAGCGACCAGATGAGCCGAGGAAAGTTCCCGAGCATGGCGCTGGTGATAATCAAAGGTCATGGCATAGATTTCATGACCGTCTTTATGAGCGACCGCCAGCGTTGTCGAAGAATCAATGCCGCCGCTCAGAAGGACGACAGCCTTTCCGGTGCGGGACAAGGGCATGGCTAATAGATATCGTCTTTCGTCCCCTCGGTCATGTCGGGCCCGGCGCTTTTCAGCAAGAATGAGCTTCCTGCCAGGCTGTAGATGTATGGATGGCCCCAGGGGTCTCTTGCATCTGTGAATGCCGAAAGGGTTTGGGGATAAGCGCCCTGCCGCAGCTTGTATTCTTCGATTCTGAAGCGCAGATCATCGATCGTTTTTGCAGCGGAAAAGATGTTCATCGTATCGTCTTTCTGTATAAAAACGACGGCAAGGGAAAGGAGAAGCGAGGCTGCAACAGCCAGGTACGGCAGATAGCCCAGGAAGGTAGGAGGAGCTTTTTCGGTGATGGAGACTGCAGCCGGCGCAGCGACAGGCGCAACCCCTTTCGACTTGATCAGACCCTTTTCCAGGAGGGCGAGAAGGACCTTCGAGACCTCAAAATTGTCCTTTCCTGCCAGGTCAACAATGGTGCTCACATCATTCTCCCCGTCAACAAGGCTGAGGATGCCTCGTTCTTCTTCGGAAAGGTCCACGCCTTCCGCAGCCGTCCTCACGAAGAGCGTGTCAAGCGTCAGCTTATCCTTTATCACGGAGAGCTCGTCGACGATCCTAAGCCCTTCCATGAGAAGGTGCTGCGTGTCGAGTGAGAATGGAAGCTCCTTGTCCTGGGGAACGCCTTGGGCAGTGAACTCATAGGTGCCCAGTTTCCAGCCGAAGAGCTGCAGGACGATCTCAGTTACCTGCGCATGAACGATATCCTGAATTTTTTCTCTTTCTACCAATCGTTTCTGAATGAGCACCGTACCGAGACGTGCACCTGAACTGCGCTGCTCTTCGAGCACTGCCTGCAGGTCATCCTCCCTGATAAGCCCTTTCTTTAAAAGAATCTTGCCCAGGCGGTTGTCTTCCAGTCTTTTTTTCGACTCCGCCCCGACGATATTGCCATCCACGAAGAGGAGCTTAACCCGGTCCATTTTACCGTCAAGGGAGAGTATGCCGGTTTTTCGCTGGAAGTAGATCAGCTGCAGAATGTCAGCGAGGCCGAAATCTTTTAGGGAACCTTCTAAAGCCATCCTTTTGTTATCCTTTGCCGGGTAATGATGTTCGAAAGAACGTAGATAAAAGCGGCGAACAACAGCGAGAAACTGTTCAGCAAACCATGGGAGACCAGCGGCCCTGACGACAGATAGGAATTGGTGATCGGAAGTAGCAGGAGAAAGAGAAACGGCCACATGAACAGGAACCCATAGAGGACGCGGCCGCCGAAGATTTGAGACGCTCCGGGCAGGAGGAAGGAAAGCATCCGCATGAGACCCCTGCGCCGTTTCTGATGTTCGTAGATGGATATGAGCCGGCTAACGCGCTCCCGTACCTCTATCTCATCGAGTTTCACGAGAGAGTGAAAACACCGGGAGCACATCTGTCCCCACATGAGATGCTTTTCGCAGCGCGGGCAGAATATGGAGTTGCATCTTCTGCAGCGGTACGCCCTGACCTTCGATGCGGTACTCAGGTAGTAGAGGGCGATGATCAGCACACCGGCTGCTACGGTATTCGCCCAAGCGGAGAGGACAACGAGATTAAAGGTGGAGGCTGACCCTCCGGTCTTCTCCGCGAGGTTCCAGAGGTCCGGGAAAGAGATTGTTTCATCAGCTACTATGCGGTTCGGCGTCCTCGCAGCGACGGCATAATATCGGGATACAGCCTCGCGGTCGATCTCCAGGGCCTTCCGAAAGTATATATTCCCTTTGTCGTAGTCGAGGAGTTCACGAGAAACTGCAGAGAGATTGTAATAGGCAGAAGCGAGTGAACGTGCCTGGACCGCAAGCTGATAGCTCTCCAGAGCCCGCTCCATATCGGCCAAACCCACATAGGCATTGCCCATATTGACATACGCAGCGGCCCGGATGTCGGAGCGCATGCCGACAAGACGACGGTATCCCTCAAGCGCTTCATGGTACAGACCTTCGCGCTTCAGGGCAAGCGCATAGGAAAAAAGCGCTGCCGGATCTTTCGAGCTTTTCAGGGACGTAAGCGCGTAGCCGTTGTCGCGGGACTCATTGACCGCCACTACCGCCTTCATCTCTCCCGATGAGGCAATCTGGAGGAAGCGCGAGGCTGTCTTGAAAAGGAAAGGGGAACAGAGCAGAGCGGCCAGGAAAAGATATACCACGAACCTATCTGTACGGGACATGTATACACCGAGGATGACCAGGGTGGCGGCCAGAAACAGGAGCGGGCTGATCAGCGAGAGGAGCAAGAGCGCGATAAAGGGGAAGAAATTCCGTTTCGATTCGACAATTTCATGGGAGACGAGGGGAAGGTCGGTGATACTGCGAATCACCGCAATTATGAGCATGACAAGGATAAAGGACAGGATAAGGCTGTAGAACACGCTGCCTGCCAGACTAAAAGACCACCAAAAATTCCGCGCATATGCGTCAAACCCGGCTATAAGATAATCGACACTGGCAAGCACGCCGGAAGAGGAGAACGAGAACTTCTCTTTCGCCATCGTGAAGTACACTGAGGGCAGATCCGGAGAATACCTTTTTGCCTGGCTAAGCAGAGAGAGCGCATCTCTTCTGTCGCTGCCAGCCTCCTGCATGAGAAGAGAAGAATACACGTCGGAGTTCCGAATGCCGCGGTTCAACTGGGTATCGAAAAAGTCCTCAGCCGGCGACATTCCCGGCAACAGTATCAGGCAGAACAGCGCAAGTATGGTTATATATTTCATGCTTTCTTGCCCAACTTTGGCTCCGTCCCCCTGAGCAAACGGCGTATATTCTCCTTGTGACGCATTAGCAATATTATACTCATGATGAACGAAATGGGAAGCTTTTCCTTTGCGTCAAGGAGGTATATAGTCAGCGGGAGAATAGAGAAGGAGATCACGGCGCCGAGAGACGATATCCGGGTTATGAGCACGGTGAGCAGCCAGGTCACAATGGTAACCAGCCCTGCCTGGGGAGCATAGACCAGAAGGACGCCGAGGCTGGTAGCAACTCCTTTCCCACCTTTAAAATGCAGAAACAATGAGTGGTTATGGCCGACAACGGCAATGAGGCCTATCATGCCTTCATACCAGTAACCGACAGCAAAATACCGCGCGAGCAGAACAGCAACAGAACCCTTGGCCATGTCGCCGAGCAGGGTTAATAGGGCAGGCAGCTTGCCGGCGGTTCGCAACACATTCGTGGCGCCGATGTTACCGCTCCCCGTTTTCTGCAGGTCTATCCCTTTGCCCCCCGCTATGATCTTACCCGTAGGTATGGAGCCAAGCAGAAAACCGGCAAGGGCAATGAAGATGATCTTCATATCTTTTTCCAGAAGGAGATGGTATATTGGACTCCCGAAACAACGGCCAGGACAAGGGCTATCCAGATAAAGACGATTCCGATGTCGTACAGGTCGAAGCTCAGTTGGTCAAAGACCGTCCCCATGAGGATGAGGCAGAGGATTGCGGTGATCTGTGCAGTGGTTTTGAGCTTTCCGCCGGTTTCCGCAGGTATAACGATGTCCTTCGAGAGGGCCACGACCCGCAGCGCTGTGATGAGGAATTCACGCACGATGAGGATTATGGCGATAAAGGCGGAGAGCCGCTCCATATCGACCAGGACGATAAGAGCCGATATGATCAGGAACTTGTCTGCCAGCGGGTCCATGATAATGCCGAACTTGGTAACCTGTCCTGATCTTCTGGCAAGGTAGCCGTCCAGGAAGTCGGTGATCGAGGCAATGCCGAACACAATGGCGCCGATAACCGGGTGATGATAGACCAAAAGGACAAAGACGGGGATGAGGACGATCCTGCTGAGGGTGAGCGCTGTCGGTAGGTTAATCCTCAAAGTATGCATCGAACATTCCTTGCCAGAGTCCCTTTGCCTTGAGGATGAAGTCCGTCACCTCGCGAACAGCCCCCCGACCCCCACGGCTCTTGGTTACCATAACGGCGAACTTCTTAGCCTCTTCCGCTGCATCCGCTACAGCAACCGGCAGGCCGACGACGGCCATGATCGGGGCATCGATGATATCGTCGCCGATATAGGCAACCTCGGCGGCCTTCAGCGCATATTGTTCCAGAAGATGCTCATAGGCCACCTTCTTGTTAAGACATTTTTGAAATACCTCGGTGATACCGAGTTCCTGAGCCCTGCGCTCCACCACCTTCGAGTGCCTGCCCGTAATGATGGCCACGCCTATGCCTGCCGCATGCAGCATTTTTATGCCATGGCCGTCGCGCACATGAAATGCTTTATATTCAATGCCGTCATTATCCAGGATAATGCTGCCGTCTGTAAGGACGCCGTCGACGTCGAGGATCAGGAGCTTGATGCCTCGGGCAATGCTCTTTAGGGAGAGTTTACTCGTGGCATCGGGTGCACCGCGCTTGCGGCTGTTTCCTCTGACCTGCATTCAAACAATCCCCTGCTTCAAAATGTCATGGAGATGAATGATCCCGACGACATGGCTGGTGTCGTCAGCGACGATCAGCGAAGTGATGGCATGCTGTTCCATGATACCCAGTACCTTAGCCGCTAGTTCTTGTTCTGCAACCATTTTCGGGTTCCGGGTCATGACATCATAGGCATGCATATCAAAAAAGGCCTTCCCCCACTTCTGGATCCCCCGCCGAACATCCCCATCCGTTATGACGCCGAGGATCTTTCGGTCCGGACCGGCGATGACCGTAGTACCGAGTCGTTTGGAAGAGATTTCCATGACCGCTTCGGCAAGAGAGGCATCGGGAGGCGTAATGGGAAGGGATGCGCCGCTGTGCATCAGGTCCCTGACCCTGATGAAGAGTTTTTTCCCGAGGCTCCCCCGCGGATGGAAAAAAGCGAAGTCTTCTTCGCGGAAGCCCCGTTTGGTCAGGAGCGCTACGGCAAGGGCATCGCCCATGGCCAGCGTCGCTGTAGTTGATGCCGTGGGCACAATACCGAGCGTACATGCCTCCTCCCTGACCGAAATATCGAGGTTCACGTCCGATGCCTTGGCAAGCGTCGAAGCGGGGTTTCCCGTCAGGGAAATCAGGCTGACATTGAACCGCTTCAAAAACGGTATGAGGGCGATGATCTCATCGGTCTCACCACTGTTCGAGATGGCAATGATCACGTCATCGGCCGTTACCATGCCGAGGTCTCCGTGGCTTGCCTCTGCCGGATGCATGAAGAAGGAGGGGGTGCCGGTAGAGGAGAGCGTTGCCGCGATCTTTTTCCCAACAAGGCCGGACTTGCCCATTCCCGTTATTACGATTCTTCCCTTGCTGGAGGAGATGATGTCCACGGCTCGTTCGAAGCCGCTGTCGAGCTTTTGGGTTAGCGCCAGCACCGCATCAGCCTCTATCATCAGGACCTTTCTCGCGATATCGAGGATGTTCATGATCCTTTTTCCGGAGCGCGTGTCAGTCCACCTGACACCTGAGCCAGCCTGGTGGTATCTCCCTGCGGTGGGCCTCATGTTCGATATCGTTCAGCTCCTCCTCCGCAACGGCAAGCTTTCTCTTGTCCTGTTCAAGACGGTCCTGCAGTTGCCTGCTCTTCTTGGTGCCGCGAAAGTTCTTCTCCTCTTCGCGCCGGATGGCCTTTTCTGTCATCTGAATATCATGCCGCGCTTTTTCGATCTTCTTTTTCTGCGCCGTCGTTCGCTTGCACCAGCGTTCCCGCTCAAGGTTGTCCTTTGCTGCACGGGCATCCGTCTTGCGATCCTCCCGCGTAGTCTGTTTACTTCTTTCAACCGGGCGTGCATCTGACGGCAGCTTATATTTTTCGATATCACGGTTGGAATAAATCGGAGGCTGTTCCTGGGCAGTGCCGTTTAGCGGGAGCAGCGCAACCGAACCAACGAGCAGGAGCCTTGCCACTGCCGTTATCATATGGTCACCTCTTTTTTTCTTCCTGCCTGGCCCTGCGCAAGGTCGTACATAGCCTTGACCCTGCCCAGGAATCCCCGCATCTCATCAAGGCGGATCATATTGGGGCCGTCGCACAGGGCCTTCTCAGGTTCAGGATGCACTTCCATGAAGAGTCCGTCGACGCCTATCGCCGCAGCGGCTTTAGCCAGAGGTTCTGCAAACTCACGCTGTCCCCCAGAGCTGGTTCCCTGGCCGCCCGGAAGCTGCAGACTGTGTGTCACGTCGAAGACGACAGGATATCCAAAGGACTGCATGACCGGGAACGCCCTGAAATCGACGACGAGGTTATTGTATCCGAACGATACCCCGCGCTCTGTGATGAGCAGATTGTCGTTGCCCGCTGCAGTAAACTTGGCGATAATATTCTTTACGTCCCAAGGTGCGAGGAACTGCCCCTTCTTAACATTCACAGGCTTGCCGGTCTTGGATGCAGCTACGATGAGGTCAGTCTGCCGGCAGAGGAAGGCCGGTATCTGGAGTGCATCAAGCACTTCTGCTGCCGGCCGGATCTCCTCGACCGCATGGATATCGGAAATGACAGGCACGCCAAGCCGGTTTCTGATATCGGCAAGTATCTTGAGCCCTTGTTCTAATCCCGGCCCTCGGAATGAAGATAAAGACGTCCTGTTCGCCTTGTCAAAAGAGCTCTTGCAGATGTACGTGATGTCCAGATCGGCGCAGACCGCACTGAGTACCTCGGCAGTTTCAAGAAGAATATCCTCATGCTCGATGACGCAGGGACCTGCGATGAGAAAAAGTCTCCCCGGAGCGAGGGTCTGAGAACCTACGGATATCGCCTGTCTCAATCCAGGTTCAGCTCCTGAGTCTCCGATTTTGCATACGGGAAAAGGGACCGTTTTTCCCTGAGCGCTGCCCCTATGAATGCGCTGAAGAGCGGATGGGGTTCCGTCGGCCGGGACTTGAACTCCGGATGGAACTGACATCCCAGGAACCAGGGATGGTCCTCGATCTCGACAATCTCAACGAGTTCGCCGTCAGGACTTGCACCGCTGATCCGCATCCCCATCCGCGTGAGCACGCCCTTATAGGCATTGTTAAACTCATAGCGGTGCCGGTGACGCTCTGAAATCTCCTTCTGCCGATATGCTGCAGCGGCCTTGGTATGCTGTTCGATGACGCAGGGGTATGATCCGAGCCTCATCGTGCCGCCCTTGTGCGAAGTTGCGGTCCGCTCCTCAACCTTGCCCTTTCGGTAGTCGAACCACTTTTCGATGAGATAGATGACCGGCGCCTGCGTGTTTAGATCGAACTCCGAGCTGTTTGCCTTCAGACCGCAGACGTTCCGCGCGAATTCAATGACTGAGCATTGCATGCCGAGGCAGATGCCGAAAAAGGGAATTTTTTTCTCGCGTGCATAGCGGATGGATTCTATCTTGCCTTCAATGCCTCGGTAGCCGAAACCGCCGGGTACCAGGACGCCGTCTACCTCAGAAAGATATTTTTCAGGGCCATGCACTTCGACCTCTTCGGAGTCAACCCACTGGAAGTTCACCCTGCTGTCATTCGCAATGCCGCCGTGGGTCAGCGCCTCAGTGAGACTCTTGTAGGAATCCTTCAGCCCAACATACTTTCCGACGATCGCAATCGTAACCTCGTTACGGGGCTCTTTCAGCTTCCGGACGATGTCCTTCCAGGGTGCCAGGGCAATCTCTTTTCCTTTCAGATTGAGCTTACTGACGATCAGCTGACCTATGCCTTCAGCATTCAGCGCAAGAGGAACTTCATAGATCGTGTCGACATCTATGGCATTGATGACGGCGTCCGTCTCAAGGTTGCAGTGAATCGCGATCTTTCGTTTTATTTCGGGCGGGATGAGCCGGTCTGTTCTACACAGGAGAATATCCGGCTGGATACCGATGGCACGCAGCTCCTTAACGCTGTGCTGCGAGGGCTTTGTTTTGAGCTCGCCCGATGTCTTGATGTACGGTACCAGCGTCAGGTGGACGTAGAGAACGTTCTCTTTTCCGACGTCGTATCGCATCTGCCGGATAGCCTCAAGAAACGGCTGGCTCTCGATGTCGCCGACCGTTCCGCCGATTTCGACTATCACCACATCGTTGCTATTGCCCACGGATTTGATCGCCTGCTTGATCTCGTCTGTGATATGGGGAACCACCTGGACTGTATCGCCGAGGTAGTCTCCCCGGCGCTCTTTGGAAATGACATTATAGTAAATCTTGCCCGTCGTAAAGTTGTTGCCCTGCGAAGTCCTGATGTGGGTGAAGCGTTCGTAATGGCCAAGATCGAGGTCTGTTTCTGCGCCGTCGTCAGTAACAAAGACCTCTCCATGCTGGAAGGGGCTCAGTGTGCCGGGATCGACATTGATATAAGGATCGAGCTTCTGAATCGTTACTGTCTGCCCCCCTGCCTCAAGAAGCGCCCCTATCGACGCAGCCGCTATGCCCTTGCCGAGTGATGATAAGACACCGCCGGTTATAAAGATGAATTTAGGCATCGTTCCACCCTTTCCAAGTCCTCCGGTGTATCCACACCGATGGTCTCACATGATGTCTCCCTGACCTTTATACGAAACCCGTTTTCCAGTGCCCTGAGCTGTTCCAGCTTTTCAATGGTCTCGTACCGTGACGGCGGCAGCGCTGAGATCCTGATGAGGGCATCCCGCCGGTAGCTGTATATGCCGACATGCTTGTAGCACTCACGCCTTACGACTGGTGTCGCATGCCCGGTAGTCCCCCCCTGCCGATCTGTTATGTGCAGACCATTACCGGTTACCGACGCCTTCCATTCGTCTCGGTGATAGGGAATGGGCGCACGCGAGAAATACCATGCAAATCCCTCGGGATCCAACACAACCTTTACGACATTGGGGTCGAAGATTTCTCTGCTGTCGCGAATCGCTATTGCCAGTGTGCCGAGAGATGCCCTGCGGTCGTCAAGCACGGCAATGACATCATCGATCATCTCAGGCCTGATAAGGGGTTCATCCCCCTGGACATTGACCATTATATCACAATTCATTGTTGCGGCAACTTCTGCGACCCTGTCAGTGCCGGACGGGTGATCCGGCGACGTTATGACGGCCTTGCCGCCGAAGGACAGGACCGTCTCGAAGATCGTTTCACTATCCGTTGCAACGATCACAGCGTCTGCACGTTGAGCATGGCGGGCGTTCTGATACACATGTTGGATGATCGGTATACCCTTGAGCAGTGCAAGCGGCTTACCCGGAAAACGGGTCGAGGCATAACGGGCAGGTATCACAACGATGGCAGACATAACTATCGTGAATAATTATATACTAATCATGGCGAATTGGATACCCTTTCCAAATTGACGGAGGAAACCGCAAGGGGGTATCATACTCAATGCTTTCACCGGATAAACAGCTCGAAACCATACGGCGCGGCGCGGTCGAGATCATCAACGAAGAGGACCTGCTGAAGAAGCTCGAATATTCCTCGAAAGAGAACAGGCCGCTCCAGGTGAAGGCGGGCTTCGACCCTACTGCCCCGGATATCCACCTGGGACATACGGTGCTGCTCGAGAAGATGCGGCAGTTCCAGGATTTGGGCCATGACGTAACCTTCCTGATCGGCGATTTTACCGGCATGATCGGCGACCCTACCGGCAAGAGCGAAACGCGCAAGATACTGACAAAGGACAGCGTACTGAAGAATGCCGAGACCTATAAAACGCAGGTCTTCAAGGTCCTTGATCCGGCGAAGACCAAAGTCAGGTTCAACAGCGAATGGCTGGAAAAGATGAGCCCCATAGAAGTGGCGCAGCTCGGCGCCTTTGAGACGGTTGCCCGCATGCTCGAGCGCGAGGATTTCAAGAAGCGGTTCCGGAGCCATCAGCCAATCAGCATCCTTGAGTTCTACTACCCCCTCTTCCAGGCATACGACTCGGTAGCCCTCAAAGCCGATATAGAGCTGGGCGGAACGGACCAGAAATTCAACCTCCTCATGGGCAGGTCCATGCAGAAGGCTATGGGCATGGAGGAGCAGGTTGTCGTCATGATGCCGCTGCTCGAGGGACTTGACGGCGTGAACAAGATGTCGAAGAGCCTCGGCAATTACATCGGCATCAATGAGCCGGCATTCGAATATGTCAACGGCGAGCTGGCCGGCATGTTCAAAAAGGTGATGAGTGTTCCGGACAGCCTGATCGTACGGTATGTCGAGCTGCTGAGCCGCATCCCGCTCGATGCCGTTCAGGCCCTGAAAGACGGGCTGGAAAGCGGCGCCAAGGATCCCCGCGAGGCGAAGAAGGAGCTCGCGCGGGAACTGGTGCTACGGTATCACGGCCTACAGGAGGCTGAGCAGGCCGAGGAGAAATACCACGCCGTCTTTGAAGAGAAGGACCTGAGCGACCTTACAGAGACTTTCCCTGTGCTTGAGGTTTCCGTCGGAAGTGACCGCCATGCGTCCTGGCTTCCCCGCCTGATGAAGGATGCAACGCTTGTCAGGAGCACCAGCGAGGCGTCGCGGCTCATCAAACAGGGCGGGGTCAAGGTGGATGATCATACCGTGACCGACACGGACCTGAAGCTTGGACTGGGGGAGCATCTCATCAAGGTCGGGAAAAAGAAGTTTTATCGGGTCATCGTGACGGCATAGCAATGTTCTGGACGTATGAAGTCATCTTCAAGCTTCTCCTCGGCACCCTGCTTGGCGGCATCATCGGCTTCGAGCGTCAGACCCATGGCCGGCCGGCAGGTTTCAGGACCCAGCTCCTCGTCTGTGTTGCCTGCGTACTGCTCATGATCATCTCAGAAGGGTATTATGCAGGCAGTGCCGGCATAACCGGACAGTTCCGGATCGATCCGACGCGCATTGCTGCGGGCGCTATGACCGGCGTCGGCTTTCTCGGTGCCGGCGTGATACTCAAGATAGGCGCGTCGGTGCAGGGGCTTACTACCGCGGCCTGCATCTGGATCGTCTCTGCCATTGGCCTTGCCATTGGCGCAGGGCAGTACGCTGCTGCGGTCAGCGGTTTTTTCATCACCTTTATTTCACTCTGGTTTCTCCGGATTCTTGAGGCACGGATGCCCCGCACGATATACAAATATGTTACCCTCACAACGGATGCTACGGGAGATGAGGACAGTGTGCGAACGGTCTTCGAGGAGCAGGGCTTTGCTATCATCAAGATGGATTATGCGGTGGAAAAACAGCTCAAAGAAAAGTCCTTCATCTTCACGGTAGCAGGGCCGTACAATTCGTCCATACAACGGGTGCTGGCAGATCTCCATGGCATGGATTTCGTCAAGAAAATAGATATCCGCAGTTAGGGCAGCCCTCCGACGGCCCTGCGTTATGCAGAGCTTATGACAGCTATTTTCCTCTGCGCGCCACTTCCGCCATGAGTTCCATCTGTACCTCCTGAATTTCCAGCAGTCGTTGCCACTGGTTCAGGATCAGATGGTCGATCTTTTCGTGAAGCTGCCGTATCTCCAGCTCCGCCTTGAGGTTGACACGATAGTCATGTTCTGCCTGCATCCGGTCGCGGGATTCCTGCCGGTTTTGGCTCATCATAATGACGGGGGCCTGGATGGCAGCGAGGCAGGAGAGCACGAGGTTAAGGAAAATAAACGGATAGGGGTCGAAGGGCTTCCAGAGCAATGCCAGGGAATTCATGATCATCCAGGTGCAGAGAACCACGAGGAAGATGCTGATGAATCGCCAGCTGCCGCCGAAGTCGGCAAGCCGGTCTGCAAGGCGCTCCCCCAAAGAGAGCTGACGGTCGTACTCGACATTGAGATTCTGGGTCAGGAGTTCCTGCTCCCTCAGACTTTCGACTACCTGCTTTTCAAGTGCGGTCAGCTCACCCTTATCCTGCTCGATGACAGACTGGACGTATTCGGCCCTGAACCGGATCAGATCCGTCATACAGATATATCCACTCGGCGCCATATCCGGAACGGCGCTCCGTATCATGTCGCGTAGCGGCTGACGAATGAATTCGACGGGAAAGACGTCGTGCATTTTATAATCTTTCTTGCAGACCTGGCAGGTTATGGTTGTGCTGTGCGGTTTCGGCATATGCGGGCCTCCTCAGCAGGATGATCAGTGGGAATGACTTCCTCCCGAATGGCCACCGGCGATAATATAGACGATCTCGGTGCTGGTGGTGTTCTCAAGGTAGCAGGTCTGTTCGCCCATGAGGTGTGTCGCTTCACCCTCAGCAAGCGTCCCTGACAAGTCTCCGCTTATGCGGAGCGGGCCGGTGATCGCGGCGATCATCTCTTCGTGCCCTTCCCCCGGCCGTATCCTGCGTCCTTTCTCTCCCGGTGCGAGCGTCCCGTAGATCATGTAGCAGGCGTGGGAACCGGTGTCATCAGCGCCGAAGACGTATTCACCGCCGCTCTTCGCCGCCATTCCCTTCACGTCGATCTTTTTCATCTCTTTAATATCCTTTCTCGTGCGAGCTCGATCATGCCGTAGACCTTCAGGTCTACATGGTCTCCGGCCCTTCTCATCTCCTCAAGTTTTTCGCCGACCTGGCCGAGGGGCGTTACGATCACCTCGATATCCTCTGTTTCATCTCGCGTGCCGACGCCGACATGCTTTAGCCCTGTTGCGGCATAGACCGTAAGGATCTCAGCGGAGGCGCCGGATGACATGGGTCCTTCCGTGAGGAATTGCACATCTGTAGCCTCATACCCGGTCTCCTCTACGAGTTCCCTGCGGACGGCAGCTTCAAAGGACTCTCCCGGGTCAACAAGCCCCGCAGGCAGTTCTACCACGCAGCCGTTTACCGGCGGCCTGAACTGCCGGATCAAAATGACCTCATCTGCATCGGTAAGGGGAACGATACCGATGACCCCGTCGCAGTTGGTCCGTTCCACAGCCTCCCAGTTCCGTTGTTCGATGCGGTTGCTCGAATTGCACCGGACTGTATACTGGATCAGGACGGCACGGAGGAATTTGCCGCTCCAGAGTGTTTTTTTCCCTATCACCGCCATGGTATCACCTGCAGAGTTCCAGTGCTTTCCGGAAATGGGCATCCATGGAAGTCGTCTCGTCAGCGATCATCTTGAGGAGTGCTGACAGCTCCGGTCTGCCGAGAGACTCGGCCTTTTTCGACCATTCCTGATACGTCCTGGCATGTTCCGTGTTGTGTTCCGCCCAGTGTTCGAGCAGATGATGCAGTTTGGTTATCTCATCCATATCTCCTCCTGGCGATTGTCCTCTTCGCTGCAGCGATAAGGGCAGCTCAAGGTTGTTTTCTTCAAGTAATTTCCTGTCCGACAATATCTCCTCGGCACGTCCGTCCGCAGCAACTTTTCCCCCCTTGATGATGATACAACGCTCGCAGACATCCAGGACAAGGTCCAGGTCGTGGGATGCAATGATCTTTGTATGGTGAAAATGGCGCAGGAGGCTGATCAGTGCCCTCCGCGACCGCGGATCAAGGTGGGAGGCGGGCTCGTCCATCACCAGGATGTCGGGCTGCATGGCAAGGACCGATGCGATGGCTACGGCGCTCTTCTGGCCTCCGGAGAGGTGATGGGGCGGTTTGTCTCTGAGGTCCAGGCTGCCGACCGTTGTCAGAGCTTCCTCTACGCATTCATGGACACGCTCAGGACTGAGGCCGAGATTGAGCGGACCGAACGCGACGTCTTCGAATACCGTCGGCATGAAGAGCTGGTCGTCCGGATACTGGAAGATGAGCCCGACCTTTTTCCGTATTTCCTGACGGCTCTTCTTCGTGAGCTCATGGTCACCGACCGTGATCGTACCGCTCCGGGGAAGCAGGTAGCCATTGGTATGCATGAGGAGGGTCGACTTGCCCGAACCATTGGCGCCGACGACCCCGACCGACTCGCCATGGGTTATTCGGAAGGACACTCCGCGAAGCGCCTCGGTCCCGTCAGGATAGCTGAAGAAGACATTTTCGAATGCAACGATGTGATGACTCATAAGAGTATTCCCTGCACAAACCTCCCTATCAGATCGGTGAGATTAAAGAGGCGAAGCACCACAAGAACGATCACAGACAGAGAGATAAAGGCTGTATCTGCCGGCCTTAAACTGTGCTGCTTTATTGAGAAGATCTTTCCGTGGAACCCCCGGAAAAGCATGGCTTGGTATATTCGCTCCGCGCGCTCCACGGTTCTGATAAAGAGCAATCCGATAAGACGAACAAAGACCGTTATCCCGATGTTTCGAGCGCCAAAGGTCCGCAGATCCCTGGCCCTGACCATCCGCATCGCTTCCTCCATGAGCACAAAGATATATCGATAGAGGAAAAGGAGCTGGGACGTGAAAAGAGCCGGAATTCCGAGTTCCTGCAGTGCATGGCATATTCCGGGAAAAGAGGTCGTCGCTATCAGGAGGAGTGCCGCACTGATGGTAAGGGTAAATTTGATCATAATGGAGAGAAGAGATATCCAGCCTGCAGAAATCTGGATGCCGCGCCAGAGGTCAATGGTCCCGGTATCGAAGAAGGGGTTGAAGATGCCGATGAAAACGGCAAAGGGGGAGACGATAAGTACTTTCTTCGCGATCAGCAGGAAGGGCGTGTCGCTCAGAGCCGACAGCAGGATCGGATAAAGAAATAAGGGCATGAGAGAGGTGACGTCATACTTGGGATAGGAAACAACCGTGAGGACGTAGAGCATGGTTACGATTACTTTGGAACGCGGGTCAAGCCGGTGGACAACGGTATCCCGGTAGGAAAGTCTGTCGAGATAGCCGATATTGAAAAATTCGTTATCAAAGGTCATGAGTGATCTGCCTGAGCATTATAAGGGAGACGCATGAACATACAATAGCGGAACTGGCGCAGGAAGTTCAATAAACTCCCCCTTCTGCTGGTCTGGAGGAAACGGCTATGACCTCCTGCCCCGTATTGCCCGTATGCCGAGGCCGATGATCAGGACAACAGCGAGCACGATGCCTGCGCCTAAGATGCCGGAGAGCGATGTCCCGGCATCAACACTCGGCCATGAAGAGGGTTTTTCCTGTTGTCCTGCATATTCTGGTTTCTGAAAATTATAATCCGGCAGGAATGCCGTTTTATCCTGGATACCTTTTAAAACAGCCGTAATTCCCTGCTCCTGATCGGGAAGTTCGGGCTTGCCGTAGACCCGTTCAATTGACCATTCAAGTCCATCAGGGAACGTCGAGGCGAACCATGAGAGCGCACCGCCGGTAATCGCGGCAAGGAGGATGAATGTTACGAACAATTTCCTCGATGATGCCCCTGCGGTAACCGTTCCGGCTGTCGGCAAGCGCTCAAGTAACTCCGGCCTCGCGTTGCGCACAAAGCTTATGACGCCGGCAGTTACCATACCTTCTACAATGCCTATGCCAAGGTGGATCGTCTGCATCATCAGAACGAAGGTGCCGAAGGGAAGCTCACTCCTCCCTGACAGCATTGTTTCGGTAACAACAGAAAAAGCGCCCATCTGCAGTCCAAGTACCGCACTTATTACTGAGGCTATAACAATCCTCTTGAGACTGCCATCTGCATGGACTATCGGCTTGTAAATGAGCGGATACGCGATAAAGGAGGGATATATCCCCAGGTTCCAGATATTGCAGCCGAGGGCAAGAAGGCCTCCATCAGCAAAGAAGAGGGCCTGCACGGTCAGTACGGAAGCCATGACCAGAAAGGATGCGCGGGAACCAAGGATGATGGCAAGGATCATGCCGCCACCAATGTGTCCACTCGATCCGGTGCCGGGAATGGTGAAGTTGATCATCTGCGCTGCGAAGATGAAGGCGCCGAGCACGCCCATCAGGGGGATCAACTTCTCATCCGGATACTCCCTAAGTTTCTTCGAGCAGTAAGTGATTGTTGCCAATGACCCGGTCCAGAAGGTGGCTCCGACCGCAGGTGAAAGCATGGCGTCAGCCATATGCATCTTCGTTGCTCCTTATCATCTGATGGTCATGCCACTGTGGACCGCATCGTCTAATTCATCGCGGGTCAGGCTAAATATTATGACCATATCCTTAGTGGCCCCGCCACGTTCGCGTAATGCATTGCTGAACCCTCCGTGATATTTTCTTCAGTGCCATCATTTTGATTCCCTCTATACTCCCCCAAGAGTACGATCTGATCCTCTGCCTCTCATTGCTCCCCGTTTCATCAGTGATGAGCGGTATCGGTGCAAAGGCAGGAACCGCGGCACGACAGCAAGAGTAGCAGAGAGAGGCCGCGGTCGATTCGCGCCAACCCTCCCGGGAGGAAGACTTACGATCACCCGTTTCTCTCCCTCCGGGAGCGGTCTGTCTTCGCAGCAGGCGAACCATAACATCAATAAAAAAGACCATGAGGCGTGCGCGTCTTCATGACGCATGCCTTCATGGCCTCTGCCACAGCTCCGGGCTCCCTGCCCGTGAGCTTTCCTGCAGTATAGAAGAAATTCCCGATCGCTGTCAACGGGCATCCTGCTTGCGGTGCAAGACGGCGGCCCCAACGGACGCCTTCTTTATGGTACAATGTAGCACACCATTTTCCCGGAGAAAGTGTCCGCCGCCCGTGCATCACAAACTGAGGAAAAGTTCGAGGAAGAAGGCCTGCTCAGGTGCTCTGCAGCACCACCGCGCGGCGTCTTCTTGTTATATTCATGACCCCTTTGACAAGTTCCATGAAGAGTGCGGCGTCTTCGGGGTGTTCGGCCATCCGGAAGCTGCTAACCTCACCTACTTGGGGCTGTACGCACTCCAGCATCGGGGGCAGGAGGGCGCCGGCATTTGCTCATCAGACGGGAGGCAGCTCTACCTTGAGAAAGCAATGGGTCTGGTTGCGGATATCTTCAGCGAGAAGCGACTGAAGAAACTTCCCGGTCATATAGCGATTGGACATAACCGGTATTCCACCGCCGGGAGCAGCGTCCTGAAGAACGTGCAGCCCATAGTTGCAAACTTTTCGCTCGGCGCGCTTGCCCTCGGCCATAACGGCAACCTCGTCAATGCGCCGGAGCTCAGGAAGACCCTCGAGGATGAAGGCGCCATATTTCAATCAACGTCGGACAGCGAAGTAGTCGTTCATCTCATTGCGCATTCCAAGGGAGACACTTTTGAAGAGCGGGTTGTCCAGGCGCTTAAGGAGATCAGCGGCGCTTACAGCCTGCTGATCCTTAGGGAGCGGGAGCTGATCGCGGTTCGCGACCCCTTTGGCGTGCGGCCGCTCTGCCTCGGCGAGGTGGACGGCGCCTATGTCGTTGCCTCAGAGACATGCGCCTTCGACCTGATCAATGCTAAATACCTCCGCGATATTGAGCCGGGCGAGATGGTTGTTATTAATGATAACGGTATGACATCGCACCGGGTTCTGCTGAGTTCCCAAAAAGCATTCTGCATCTTCGAGTTCATTTACTTCGCCCGTCCCGACAGCAATATTTTCGGCGGGCAGAACGTAAACGAGATCAGGAAGGAGTTCGGCAGACAGCTTGCACGGGAGTCTAAAGTTGCCGCTGACCTCGTTATCCCGGTACCGGACTCCGGTGTTCCTGCAGCGCTGGGGTATTCTGAGGAGAGCGGCATACCCTTTGATTTCGGTCTTATTCGGAACCATTATATCGGCAGGACCTTCATTGAACCGAAGCAGAGCATCAGACACTTTGGCGTCAAGATAAAGCTGAATCCCGTAAAGAGGCTCACCCAGGGCAAGCGCCTTGTCGTGATCGATGATTCCATCGTGCGGGGTACGACGAGCAAGAAGATCGTCAAGATGCTGCGGGAGACCGGCGGGGCCAGCGAAGTCCACCTGCGAATCAGCTCTCCGCCGACCATCATGCCCTGCTATTACGGCATCGACACACCGACGCGGCAGGAGCTGATCGCATCGAGCCACGGGGTCGAGGAGATCCGAAAGTATATCACGGCGGACTCACTCGCCTATCTCGACCTTGAGGGCCTCAAGAAGATTGTGCCTGATGCCGACCGCTACTGCTCTGCCTGTTTCGACAACTTTTATCCGATCAGTTTCCCTGGCGAGCATCTTGAGCAGATGGAATTCTTCTTTTAGGCCGGATCGGTTCCCCGCCTTGACAAACAGGGCCTCGCACAATATATTTTGTAGTGAGCGCTCAACCTGGAGGGCATTTTCTGCATGACCGATAGTTTTGTTTCATCATGGACTTCCTGTCCTGTGTTCTCCGTTCCTCAGACGGCGTTCCCGGAGGAAGGAAACAAGTGATCACAACGGTGCTGAGGAACATCTTCACAAAAAATCTCGCCATAAGAAAAAACGAACGAGTCCTGGTGGTTACGGACCGGCCTGTCCCCGGGGAACTGCTCGACGGCAGGACCGCCGAGCAGCGGACAAGACTTTCCTGTATCGCCTTTCTCGCCGCCGAGATCGGCAAGACGGTCGCACGAGAAGTAGTCTGCCTCGAATATGCGTCTGTTGGTGCTCACGGAATCGAACCTCCTGCCATGGCATGGGAGCGGGCCTATGGTGGGAAAACTGTCGCGGGACTACGCAGACGCCGGCTGCTGGGCAGGCTGCTTGCCAAGCGCATAACCGACAGGGAGATGAAAACAGCTGAAGACATCGTCAGGCGCCACAAGGCAGATGCAGTAGATGCGGTCATCGCCCTCTCGTATTTTTCTTCGAGCCATACGCGATTTCGGGACCTGCTGACGCGTATCTGCGGTACGCGGTATGCGAGCATGCCGCTGTTTGATGTGAACATGCTCGAAGGCCCCATGCGTGCCGACGGAAAGGCTCTGGCTGCACGAACAAAGAAGATTGCTGCAGCGTTTGCCGGCGCAGAGTCCATCGCTGTCAAGACGCCCAACGGCACAGACATCTCCTTTTCTGTAGCCGGAAGGCCTGCAGGAATCGATACAGGGTTGCTGAAGTCTGCCGGTGCATTTGGCAACCTTCCCGCTGGTGAGGTCTATTTCGCCTTGGTGGAGGGGACGGCAAAGGGAAAGCTGGTACTGGCATGGGCGCCGGAACGGGAGCTCGGATCTGCGGTCACGCTCATCGTGCGAAATGGTCTGGTGGTAGATATTATCGGTACGGATCACTACGCCCTGGAACTCGAAAAGAAGCTGTCTGAACGGATCGAGAACAGAAACATCGCAGAGTTCGGGATCGGCACGAACGACATGGCGAAGAGGCCGGAAAACATTCTGGAATCAGAGAAGATCCTCGGCACCATCCATATTGCCCTTGGGGATAACAGCTCTTTTGGCGGCAAGGTCCAGGCCCCGTTTCACCAGGACTTCATCTTTTTCCGGCCGACCGTGCAGGTTATCAGCAAAAAAGGGAAGAAGATGGTTCTCATGAAACAGGGAAAGTTTACGGGAGGAGTGCTGTGACAGAGGCGCTGGTAGTGCTGATAACCGCAGCATCCGGGGATGAAGCGGCCAACATAGCAAAAGCTCTTGTTGAGGGGAGGCTTGCTGCATGTGTCAATATTGTCAAAGAGGTCCGCTCCATGTATCGTTGGCAGGGAAGGGTAGCCGATGAGAAGGAAGTCCTCATGATAGCCAAGACAAGAAAAGAGCTCTTTGCCGATGTGGTGCGCAAGGTCAAAGAACTCCATAGTTACTCTGTTCCTGAGATCATTGCCCTGCCCGTCGTCGAAGGCTTCGAGGAATATCTTGCCTGGCTCGGTGCAGAGACTGAAAAAGGATAGCTGATGAGGATAGGGGTTCTTACCGGAGGAGGCGACGCTCCCGGCCTGAATGGCGTCATCAGAGCTGTCGTGAGAAGCGCGACCCTCACATACGGCTGGACCGTTATAGGGATCTTCGACGGGTTCGAAGGACTGCTGGGGAAGACGAACACCAAGCAGCTCAAGCCGTGGCATACGCGCGGCATCCTGCCCCGGGGGGGGACGATCCTCGGGACCACGAATCGGGGTAACCCCTTTGCCGTAGAGGTGCGCGAGAAGGGAAGACTTGCAGAGAAAGACCTTTCCGAAACGGCCATACGAAATATCCGGAAGTTGAGACTCGATGCTGTTGTCGTGATAGGGGGTGACGGCTCCCTCGCCATAGCACAGAGGCTCTTCCAAAAGGGTGTTCCGGTGATCGGTGTACCGAAGACGATAGACAATGACCTGTCTGAGACCGCCGTGACCTTTGGGTTTATGACCGCGGTTGCGACAGCGACGGATGCGCTTGACAAGCTCCATACAACTGCGGAGAGCCATCACCGGGTCGTGGTTGTCGAGATGATGGGAAGATATGCAGGATGGATAGCGCTCGAAGCCGGCATAGCCGGCAGCGCAGACGTGATCCTTATACCCGAAATCCCCTATGACATGAGCAGGGTCTGCCGCAAGATTGCCGATCGGAGTAAAGAGAACTGCTGTTCCAGCATTGTCGTTGTTGCCGAGGGAGCAAAGCCGCTGAAAGGAGAGATGGCGGTGGTAGAAAGGGACCCCTCGGGATATGCGATCCATTTTTCAGGAGCTGGTGCGGCTGTGGGAGAAGGGATCAGGCGGAAGACCGGCATGGATGTGCGGGTTACCGTGCTCGGCCATCTGCAGCGGGGAGGGTCTCCCTGTGCTGCTGATAGAATACTGGCAACGCAGTACGGCGTGAAGGCCGTGGAACTCGTCGCCCGGAAGAAATTCGGCCATATGGTCTCCTACAGACCGCCGGAGATTACGTCTGTTCCGATCAAAAAGGCTATCAGGAAGCTTAAGCTTGTCGACCCGGCCGGCGATATGGTCCGGGCGGCTGAATCCATCGGAATCAGTTTCGGAAGATGAATCGTGCAGAAGGAGATGCCATGACTACCTGGAAATGCAGCAGCTGCGACAACACCATCACAGCAGAAGTCCCACCGGATATCTGCCCGTCCTGCAAAGAGCGTTGTGCATATGTCGATGTGACCTGTTACATCCCCGGCTGTGGAGGAGAAAAATCAGGGAACATTAATACCGAAGTCTTTCATAAGAGCACGGACAAGGAACAGGAAGCGTAGCCATTGATGCAGGGGCAGCAGAGCATGAAGGCTCTATGAACCGGGAGAGGAAACAAACAGGAGGTTTTGAAGCATGGGCCTGATCGGAGCGGTCTGGGGAATTCTCGGGGTCATGTTCCTGCTCTCGAGCGCTGTCTATCGGCTGTCGAGCGCGGCACGCGGCGCCTTTGCCCTGTCCTGGCATTGTCAGCATTGGGTTTTTCTGCTCGTTGTCCTCCTTTTCATGGCCTATGCTGAAGGTTATCGCGCCTTCCAACAGCGGTTTTCGCCCCGGGTGGCTGCGCGGGCGAAATATCTTTTGCAGCATCCCTCTTTCTTCCGTGTGCTCTTGGCGCCGCTCTTCTGTATGGGGTTCTTTCATGCCACCCGGAAGCGAAAGATCACGTCGTTTTCCGTTACTGCCGGCATTATCCTCCTTGTTGTCCTTGTCCGCGCTGTTTCGCAGCCCTGGCGGGGCATCATTGACCTCGGCGTCGTCGTCGGACTCACCTGGGGGATCGTTTCGATTCTGGTCTTCAGCATACAGGCATTTACCTCGGAAAGGTTTGCCTATGCGCCTGAAGTTCCCGAGGAGGTCAGGGATTAAGACTCTGCCCGTCTTGTGGGCGTGACGGATTGTAAAGGACATGGCCGAATGATTATGATAATACTGCATCTATGAGGGACCAATCGCCGGTTATGTTTTATTTCAGCGATGAAAGGAGCGGTCATGAAGCGTTTCAATCTGTTGGGTCTTTTCGTTGCAGGAGTCTTTTGCATACTGTTGATTGCAGGAGTCGGCGTTGCAGAGGAAAAGACCGGCGAGATGTTGTTCAAGGAACATTGTGTAGCCTGCCACCGCGACGGAGGGAATATCCTCAATCCGAAAAAAACATTGAATAAAAAAGACCGAGAGGCTAACAATATTATGACTGCATCCGACATTATCAACAAAATGAGAAATCCCGGACCTGCACCGACACACCCCCAGGAATGGTCAGGCATGAAAATGTTCGATAAATACAAGATCTCTGACGATGAGGCGCAGAGGATTGCAGACTATATCCTGACGACATTCAATTAGTGTATTGCTACCCATAACCCATACGAAAAAGACAATGGTCTTCAAAAGAAGGAGGAAGCCTTGCCTGCTGAACAGAACCTTATCAGGATCTTTGAATACGCCCTGAATCAGGAAGAGACCGGGAAGAGCTTTTTTCAGGCGGCGCTGGCACGCATGGGCTGGGGGGCGGCTGTGAGTGCCTTTAGGCGCGTGATCGAGGAGGAGGAGAAGCATATCCTCATCATTAATAATATTCTGCAGGGCCTCAGACAGGGAGGGCCTGACCGGATAGCGCTTGATAAAGAGATTGTCCTCCCCCGGACCAACTTCTTCGATGACCGGGCAAAAGCGGAGTTCTCGGAGCAGGTGCTCCTGGAGTCCATGGTGCCGGATCTCACAGTCTTCAGCATGGCCTGGCTGATCGAGAAGGACCTGAGCGAGTTCTATGAAAAGATGGCGAGTCAGACTGAGGGAAAGGCGCGGGAGGCGCTTTCGATGCTCGCCGGTTGGGAGCGGGGCCATGAGCGATTCTTCCGGGAGTTCCGCGAGCAGTTGACCAAGGTCTACGAAAACATGCCCTGGGGCGGGTAAGCTTAGAAAAGCTGACTCCTTATCGCAGACATATATTTCAGTGCTGCGTTTATCAAGGTCTTCAACCTATCAGGCCTCAAGGGGGATGGCGCTTAAAAGGTCATATGGATATGAAAAAAGCAAGGAGATTCTTTCCCTCAAAAACCCTTACGGAATACAGTAGCGGGAAGACTTCAATATCATGAGGCCGATAGAGAAGGTCAGCAAGCGAACGGCGACCACCTTTCTTGCCGAAATAGGGCGGAGCGGACACTATTGCTCACACCAGAAACTCATTGCCATTGCAGGGCAGGCCCTACGGTATGTCAGTCGGGCAAGCTTGAAAGTGCCAGCAAGATATTGAAGCGGGGCAACCGGCAGCTGAGAAGGATGGGGTTGATGATGATCTGCATGACCTTTCTGGAGCTGTCTCAATGGAGCATGCTTAGGGATGTGTGCAGAGAGATAATTGAAAACCATGCGCGCTGAGCGTGATATAATGTTAACGATTGCATGAGATAGTCTGTTGTTGAAATATCGCGTACGCAGAGGGGAGTAATGCCAAGAGATAACATCATGAAAGTCATAGTTTTTCTGCTTATGGCTATATCAGGCTGTGGCAAGACTGATCACATATCATTATGGGACAGACACTGCGGAGCATGCCATGATGGTCAAACCATCCTGAACGGTAAGGTTGTTATGGACAAGGAACAGATGAAGGTCAAATATAAGACATATGAGGAATTTGCAGATGCCTGTTCTCATTCACCTTCCTGCATGAACATTATGAAGCACGAAAAAAAGTTGTTTGCAGATGTGGGAAAGGAAATCGGCATCAAAGAATCCCCCAAGTAGGAGAGTTCCAGGGGAGGTTTTTTTCATGGAACCCTCGGCAGTTGCAATTCTCGATAACTGCGTACTGCCGAAGGATGTTTCATATACCGAGGGTAATAGGAATCTGGCTAACACCGACTACCCCTCGCAGCGCCTAAACTAAAAGACTCTCGAATGCTGAAAGAATTCCGCATGTCAAGGAAAAATCATTGTCGAGATGTACATCCTGAGTCTGATATGGGAGCTTTCTCGCCATTACAACAAGATTTCTCCTGGAAAGAGATACGTTGCCCGTCTAATAGAGAATGTTGTTAACCCCTCCTATAACTCACTTTTCGGTGAGTTGAAACTGTAACGATTACTGGATCAATAATGCACTTATTGTCCTTCAAGTCCGCGTGCTGTTATCTGCGAAGAGACAAATCGGCTCGACAAATCTCGCAAAACATGCAATTGACTAGCCTGAAGCTGGCTCTACTTGCTGCTACAGAAGGTTCTGTCTTATAATGAATCAACGAGGCCAACATCGCTGTTAATCCAATGACAAGAAGAGCTTCAGAAACCAAGCCTGATTTTCAGAACATCTATACCGCCTACAATGAAAAAATTCGTCGGTATCTTACACGCCTGGTTGGGGAAGCTGATTCCGATGATGTTACTCAAGAGGTATTCCTGAAGGTAAATGCAGGCTTAAGCGATTTCAGGGGTGATTCGAGTCCGTCGACATGGATTTACCGGATCGCAACGAACGCCGCGCTGGACTATAAAAGAAAATCCGTGAAGGGCCTGGAGGATCGGATAGAGGATGTAGGCCTTACTGACGATTCCGCTTGCGAAGAGGACATGGCCGCAGACCTGAGCATTTCCCCGGAAAGGCAGCTTATCCGGAAGGAAATGAACGACTGCATTAAGGGCATCGTGGACGGATTATCCGAAAACTATAGGACAGTTTTGATCCTCAGCGACCTAGAGGAACTGACGAATAGTGAGATAGCCGAAGTCCTCGATATATCGCTCGAAACCGTCAAGATCAGGCTTCATCGCGCCAGGGCAAGGCTCAAAAAAGAATTAGAACACCATTGCAGTTTCTACAAGGACGACCGAAACGAACTTGCCTGTGACCGCAAGGTCCCCTCAATAAAATTCCTCAAATAATAAGCGTATCTTTTCCTTTCCGATTTTCGTCTATAAGAGTAGAAAGGAGATGATAGTTATGTTTCCATGTGCAGGCTTTGGCTACGGACTTTGGTGGATATTCCCGCTCATCATGATAGTTATGATGGTTCTTTGCTTTTTCATGATGAGAGGCCGTATGGGCTCGATGATATGTCGGTCTGGTATGTGCGGTACAAGCAGCCATGACGAAGAGGCTGAGGACTCGGCATTTGAAACACTCAAAAAAAGGTATGCCCGGGGAGAGATCAACAAAGAGGAGTATGAAGAGAAGAAAAGAGTCATAACGGGGCACAACTGAGTTCAGATCTTAATCTTAGAGAGTGCAGGAGGTATGAAATGCGTGAAAAGAAGAGGAACGAAAAGGCAGACGAGGAAAAAGTCAATGCCTTCAACTTCGCCCCGATGGGGCATGGGATTTCGGAAATGATGCCGAAGTACTGCGCGGGCCAGGGCGGATTTCCGGACTGCGCAACTGTCATGAAAGGCATCATGTAACAAATGAGATGGCAAAGCTTCACGCCAGATAATGATGCAGCTGAATTTCAAGGGAGGAAGAAATGAACGAGGCAAACGGCATATTCACAGTCGAGATTTCAAAAACCGATGGGACTTGTCCCGTAGGGGAAAAGGTTGGCAGCGAAAACCTGGGGGAAGCAAAAATACCAGTCCTCTCATGTGAAGGTGCCTGCATCAGGGGGGAGATCGCCCGTCTTGCAGCCCACCTTGTAGCAAAGGCGGAGCCTTATCGAAGGGGTTGTCACGGGGAATTGTTCACTGTACCCGGTTCGGCTATAGCACAGTGGATAAAGAATGCGGAAAAGATTGTGCTCATAGACGGCTGTTTCCTTCGATGCCACGGTAGGGTTCTGGAAAATCTGGTTGGGAAGGACAGGCTGGCTCAGTTCGATGCACTTTCGTATTACATGAAATATACCGAGCATTTTGACATAGATGCGGTGCCGGAGACGGAACGCAAAGCGGCTGCCAGGCTTGTAGCGGATTCTGTGCTGGCAGAGCTGAGACAGCCATCCTCTCGCGGCTGCGGCCGCACGGCGGCAAAAGTCTGCACATAACGCTAACAAATATTACAGAAATAGCGGCGACAGATAATCATGCTTCTTCGCTTCTCTGCAAGGCCAGGGAATGTGCAGAGATATATCTGCTCGTCACGAGGCGAAAGAAAGGGTGTGACGGTATGGGAGAACTCTCTATGATCAAGGAGGAGTTCAAGGACGCTGTTGATGACCTTATCAATTACTGCGAGGGCAAAGATTACCTTGCCAGGGATATCCAATATGATTTAAACACTATTGCGGATATCCTCATTTCCAAACAGTGAGTAGAAGGAGTACTCCGACCTTAACCACGTAGCCGGTAGCGGCGATTTCCGGTAGAAACCTTGCCTTTGTGAAAAAACTTGGCAGTGTGGATAACGGGAAGGAATATATCTTCATCTGCCTCCTGTTTCTATGATACCATCCAAAAGGCACTTGCCCCCAAATTATATCGCGGATGTTTATTCCAGGGGAAAGTGTGTATGAGATCCATTTTCTACTCCGGCAGCCGAGTGCAACGGGCATGACCGTGGGCAGCAACTAATTGCTGACTCGTAGGAGGCGAAACAAATGGCCAGTAGGGTTCAAGCCCGGCAAATCTGGCAATACATAAGTAGGTCAGATGAAAGGCTGACATGACACTGCGACTTCCGGTATAGACCATGAAGAGCGCAGGCTTTGCCCCCACACATTGTCAGCAAGGGTCGTTTTGCGAGTGCCATAACCTTTCGGTCAGCTATTATTTTGCCGACAGGGTATCAATGGCAATGCCCACTTCTCCTGTGATCACGTTGGTAACTCTCCAGCGGAATGTCCATCGTGAGACCGGTGTCTGCACGGGAACGGAAGAGCCCGCATGACGGTATTCAGCATATGCGGTAAGATCGAAAATCCAGTTCAGGGCCGCCCGATAACCAAACATGTGTACTTTGCTCGCGATGCCAGGGTGGGCGGGGAGCAGTTGATCGAAAACGTCCCATCTGACAGTTCCACCCGGAGGGATGGTGGCAACAGCCTTATGAGAGAAGGCATGGGAAACGTCCTGAACGGTGCCGCCCTCCTGGCCGATGCTGGTGAAGGGCAGAACATTGACCACCTCTGTATCGCAGATATTGCGCAACGTCAGCATTGCCTTGGTAAAGGAAATCTCCTTGCCGTCGCTCGTCAGGATATGTGAGGCTGCGGACTCAAGGGAAATGGCAAGACACTGTTCTCCAACCATGGATGCCCCACTGCCACGCTGTCTGTCCGGCATAAAGAATTCTCCTTTTGTAGGTCAGTGTGCGTCTTTTTTATTTTATCATAAGGCGAATGCACTACTGCATGCAGCAGTAAGAAATAGCCTGTCTTTTCGTGTTACCCATTTCATTCATAAATGGTGTCTAATCGCCTCCGCAATTATGATACTTCATGAACAATGAGGGGGTGATAATAAAGTTCAGGAAATCCGCAGGAGTGCAGCGACGGCGGCTTACTGGAGACACTGAAACAGTCCGGTACACCAGAGGCATGCACCGCAGGGCACGAGTTCGTGATAGCAATCGTGCTCAAAATCCGATTCCCCCACATAGTCGCAGAGAGCGAAACTGCAGTCAAAGCAGAAGGGAAACCTGTATTCCCGCACGCGCTCCCTGAACGAACGGGAGCCTTCATCATTCCAGATGTCAGTGATGTCCCGTTCCCGCAGATTGCCGAGCACCCACGGCCTGACCTGCTTTTTGATGCCGCCGACATAGCATGCATAGTGATGCCAGAGGAAGTAGCAGGGATGAACATCGCCATTCCACGCAACGAATGCGCCATCCCCCTCGACAAACTCGCACCTCCTGGTATTTCTTGGCGCCATCTCCGGCAGCGACAGCTCGATCCCTTCTGATGCTGCAACGCGGCGCGCCTCCTCGAATATCCCTCCGGCATGGGCGAACCATTCCTCATCACGATGCAGCAGTTTTTCGAGATGAAGGGTTATGCCCTCTGCATGAGCTTCGTTTCGCATCTGCTCGACGTATCTGATGACCTGCTGATCCATCGGCGTCTTTGCGTACTTCATAAAGATGTCAAAATAATTCCCAATGTCCACATGTTGCCGGAGAGCCTCTTTTTTCCAGCGCTCGTAAATGGATATGGCTCCGGCAGTGTTGGTGTCGTAGGCTGCCTGCGCCACGAAGTCTTTGTGGTAGGGGAGAAGCTGGGTGACCATGGCGAAGCTGGCGCCGCTTCTGGCTGCCCAGCGAATTGTTTCGGGCAGTTCGTTAAGGTTGTTACGCATCAACACAAACTCGATCCCGATTCTGAGGCGGTGTCCCGGATTTAGTTGTCTGGTCTTGCGCAGTACCGCAAAGGCTTCCACGATGCTGCCCATGTTCCCGCCGTTCCGTATGTAACGGAATTGCTCATCCGAAAGCGTATCTAGCGAGAGGCAGATGCGGTCGAGCCCCGCCTCGATGAGTGATGCGGCCCGGTGATCGTTGATGGCCATGCCGTTTGACTGAAATCCTATCCAAGCGTGCTGCGGGAGGTGCATTCTTGCCTTTCTGATAAACGTCTCCAGTTGGGGATGGAGCAGGGACTCCCCTATCCCATTGAGCACTAGGGCGTCCAGATGAGGGAATGCCGGGGCCAGGGCTTCGAAGATATCCGGTGACATCGTGCCTTCTGGTATGCCGCCATTGCCGTTCTGTTTCACGCACATGCTGCAGGAGAGGTTGCACCGAGTAGTCAGCTCCACGAAGAGCCGCGACGGATGTCCGTTCTGCGTCATACTTCTATTTTAACAATCCAGCAAGATGGCGGTATGACCTCAATCATAGAGTGGTTTTTCAGATAGCCTACGCCGGCTGCTCGAATTCCGGCCGGACCTGCCGGTCTGGTATAATCAGGCCATGAAGGTGAAGATCAAGCTGTTTGCATCACTGCGGAAATTCGGCCCTGATGAACAGGTGGTTGATTTGCCTGAAAATTCTACCATTGACGATGCCATTAATTCCCTGAATCTTCCTGAAAAAATCGCTCTCCTCAGAATTGTGAATGGGGAGCACAGGCCGGCAAAACACATCCTGCATGACGGTGATGAACTGGCCCTCTTCCCCCCTATTGCCGGGGGGCAGGATAGGTTGCCGCGCCTCGGTTCAGCCTAAAAATACGATGAGAAAGACCTGCTCCTTATGGAACAGCCATGCAGGATCACGAAGTTTCAAGGGATCTATGGGCTCGCTGTTGAGCGTCACCTGCCTGCACCCCTGCCAGAAATCATGAGAAAGACCGGCAATGAAGCCGATGAATTCTTTGGACGTGAGGAAGAAGCCCCGCTGCAAGAGGTCAGGACCTAACTCGGCCATAAGGAGATTGAAGAGTTTTATTCTGATAAAACCCTCTCCCGATCTGCGTATATCAGCCCCTTCGTGGTAGGTTATAGCAGTCCGAAACGATGCGTATGCCCCACCCCGCCTGAGTGTAGCGCCCACAAGACCCGGCATGGCAGCTGAAAGAGCAATCGTTGAACCGTCGCTTACGTACGCTGCTTCGAGGTTATCGACCGGTTTTCCGTCAAGCATGATGGACTGGATCTTTTCGATGGTTGCATCCTTCGCATGAAGCTCTTCCCTGAGAAAAGCGCTTACGCTGCAGCCCACGCGGCACCTGATGGTCACACCCTGCTGCAGCAGCCTCGAGAAGCTCAGGAGCCGTGATTCTTCCATACGGAAGGCGAGGCGCGGATAACTCTCCATATCCTTTCTGCCAAAAGTCACATTAGTTTTCCTGATGCTTGCTATTCTATCCTCCGGGAGCAGAAAAAAGGAGAGACATCGATCTCTCCTTTTTTGCATAATTATGCTGCTGGGTTACCAGTTGAAGACCTTATCGAGGTCTTCATCCTTGACCCCGAAGGTAACATTGTGCGGCGCAAATTTTTCTGACTTGAAGTAGCTGGGCAGCCGGTCATGCTGCGGGGTGAAACCGGCGCGGGCATTGAAGTCCCTCTCCATGGAGAGAACCTTTTTCCCGAGTTCTGTCACGCCGTCGCCGGTCAGGTTCAGGCCGTAAAAGGCATTGAGCATGTCCAGAAGGGCCTGAAAGGTTTCGGGCTGATCGAGCACGGCGAAGGCTATGAAGAGGCACATGCCGGTCGAGTCGATGGCGGCGGTCGCAATCTGAAGGTTCCGCGAAAGTTCAACCTGCCCTTCGGGTTTGAGTGCGTTCACATCTCCTCCCACCTTCAGGACATTCTGAGCAACGGCGTATCCGGCTGTGTGGTCTGCGCCCATCGGGCTTGTTGCATAGGTGACCCCTATTCCCTGGACAGCCCGCGGGTCGTACGCGGGCATTGCCTGCCCCTTGACCACCGGGACCCGCTCCACACCGAATGCCTTGCCGGTCATAGCAGCCCCATTGCCGAGTATGCGGCCGAGGTGCGAGCCCTTGCCGACCTCATGCACCAGCTGTATTGCCGCGTCCGCATCGCCGAACTTGGCGAGGCCAGCCTCCATTGCTACTGCGATTGTTGCACCCATTTCGATTGTATCAATGCCGTAATTGTCGTCCAGGAAGTCGAGCATGGCTATTTTATCGAGGTCGCTGATGCCGCAATTACCGCCATGTGCCCAGACGGTTTCGTACTCAGGCTGCTTTGTGAGATAGTGGCCGTCCTTGTCATGGTAGACGCCAGAGCACTGGATGACACAGCCACGATGGCAGCCATGGGTCGCAAGACCGCCACGCTTCGTCTCCGTTTCTGCCTGAGTTTCGCCGCTGATCTTGGCGGCGCCGTCAAAGCGGCCCTGTTTGAAGTTATAGGTGGGATAGCCGCCTACCTCATTCAAAATATTCGTCAGCACGTTCGTGCCGTATGCCGGAAGGCCCTGGCCGGTTACGGGATGAGATTTAAGCCCATTGACGAACCGCTTGTTCGCATCCTGGAATTTCTGCGGGTCCTTGGGAGCGCGTATCGGCATGCCGGAGTCATCGAGGACGATGACCTTGATATTCTTGGCACCCATGACTGCGCCCACACCGCCGCGGCCGGCATGGCGGGTCGGCCGTAATTCCATGTCGGTAAATGCCACCGATGCTGCACACATCTTCATTTCGCCGGCCGGGCCGATTGATATGCAGGCTATCTTGTCACCGTACTCTGCCTTCATCTTTGCGATCAGGTCGTAGTTGGGGAGCATCCGGAGGCTGTTGTCCGGCGTGATCTTGACCCCGTCTTTGTTGATGAATACCTTGTAAAGGGTGTTGTCTTTCGGATTACCTTCGAGAACAATGGCGTTGTAGCCGAGTCGCGCAAGAACCTGCGAGGGCTGCCCGCCGGAGTTCGACTCTTTAATGCCGCCGGTGAGCGGACTCTTGCAGCCAACAGAGATCCGGCCCGACATTGAACCTGCAGACCCGCTCAAGAGGCCAGGGGCAATTACCAGCTTGTTCTCTCCACCCAAGGGATGGCATAACGGCGGGACTTCTTTCGATACGATCGCAGAAGTCAGCGCCCTGCCGCCGAGGCCCGCGTATTCACCGACCGCTACTGTTGTTGCCTTCGGGCCGCCATCGGCGCCCACATCGATTCTTAGGATCTTATCCATGACCTCCTCCTGTTCTTTGCCGGGGGTTTTTCCAACATTTTAATCATATCTGACATATCTGAACGGACTTCAGTGCTTATGCAATAAAGAGGTTATGCAGCTGTATAGCCCAAATATAGGGTAATGCCGGCTTTTTGTCAAATCAAAACTTCAAGATGTTTCCAGATAGTACGGACATAGGTTCCGTTTCATGCACTTCCCTGACGATCAAGGTCTTTATGATTTAATAACTCATTTTGTTCCGTATGACGCCTCTGACTGCGCGATCTCCGTTTACCGTTACTTCTTTCGTTCTGGGAATAAGAATAAGATGTATGTGCACATGAAAAATTTTCTGGCCAGCGGCTTCTCCAATATTCATGCCAATGTTATATCCGTCAGGATTCAGTTCCCTGTCGAGGGTATTCTTCACTCTTTCAAGTAGGGCGCCTGTTCCACTTCTTTCTTCTTTTAGTCATCCACGTGCCGTTTAGTGATGATAAGCGTATGCCCTTCGCTCACGGGACACCTATCTCTTACCGCAAGTGCGTACTTAATTTTTATCTAGAATGTCTCCTGCAGGGATAGAACAAAAGGGGCACGAAATTGAATAAGGAAACTCTCCGTGGTACATTTTCGCCGCTATGGCATCTCTCCCGTTCAACAGCATCATGTAATAATGCAGCGGTCATTGCTTCCCTGTTCAGGTCAAAGCGAACTCTTGCTACCACCACGAACATTCTGAAGGAGCCGACCGCATACCGTTCGATTATGAGAAACGGGCGACACTTTTTTGCCGAAGTATGCCCGAGATCTGACCGCACGGATAATTAATGACAGATTATAGCACGTTTTATAGGGGTTCTATCCTCTGATTATCTCGACCCCTCGGCTGCAGCAGACAGGCTTCGTATTGGAACTGAGAACTTATCAATATGCGGGGAGTGGCTCAGCAGAAAGGGTAACGGAATGCTCTCGCCTGGGGCTCCCTGAGATTTCCAGAGATTAAGTGAATACTGCCTGACTCAGTGGGGAGCATACTCTTGCATCAGCTGCCAGTCAGCGCATAATAAGCTATTCCCCTGCGTTGATTCATTCGTGGGGCATTTTCCCTACGATAGTTCCTCGACACAGTGCTGTAACGTCGGCTAACGAGTACGTCTTTCCCGACTGGTATCAGACCCTTTTCGGGGATGGCAGAGCATTTCCATAAATTGAGCAGATCTCCGGAGTAGCTTACCGACGGCCAGAAAAAAACGGTCGTTCAGCAGGTGAGGTGGAGGGCAGCGATGACCCTGCGACTCGGGGGCTGTCGATTGAAGTTTACTACGGCGTCCGCGGTTTTCAGGATCTCGGTTTTGATTTCCATGGATTCGAGGAATTTCAGCGTGCTCTCCGGCACAGCCATAACACCATGGGCACCCGTACCGACAATCAAGAGCTCAGGCTTTGCCGCGACGATATCCTTTAGGTCGACCTTCTGGAGATAATGGCCCTCCTTCCTCCACCAGGTGGCATCGACCCGGTCAGGGTAAAGGATTACATCCGAGGTGAAGGTCTTTCCGTCAACGATTATCCTGCCGAAACTGTAATGATCGATATGTATTTCTTACCTCCTGTTGCCTGATTTCCCATCGAGGGCTTTTTTATCAGGTCCTTGCATTATTCATGATCAATGGGCTTGATGATATATTCATAGGCACCGACCCTGATCGCTGCAATAACCGATTCGATCGTGGCGTACTCAGTCATGACGATCACGATCAGATCGGGGTTCTTCTTTTTGCACGTCTTAAGGAATTCCATACCGCTCTCGCCGGGGAGGATGACATCGGTGATGACGAGGTCACAGCCTTTTTCCACTATGAGCGGCAGGGCCTTTTCAGTGCTCTCAACGGCCCTGACCTCGTAATCCTCCTTCAGGAGGATCCTCTTCAGCGACTCCTGGAGCGTCTCTTCATCTTCTATGATAAGGATCTTTACGGCATCAGTCGCTCGACTCTATGGGTTCATCGTCGGAATAGGTGCCGGAGAATGCCGCCTTTTCGTCTTCATCCATTACTACAAAATAGTCGGCATCGTCATAATCATGGGTGTCAGCTAGACGCTTCCACGTCTCCGAGAAGGCGGCAACGATAACAGGAACACCTTGATACCACTTCAGTTCCTCATAATCCTCTGCCGCTCTAAGCTCTTTTTCGGTCATTCGCTTCATGAAAAAAGCCTTTGCTGTGCCCCGCTGTTTTCCGCCATCTTTATCAGAGTATCAAAAGTGATTATCTTGACACCGAGTTTTTTTGCTTTCTCGAGCTTTGAGCCAGCATTATCGCCAGCAACGAGGTAGTCCGTGCTGGCCGAGACCGAAGACGCGGCATGGCCGCCCTGTGATTCGATCAGGGCCTCGGCATCCTTTCTCGGTATGGGAAGGGATCCCGTGATTACAACCGTCAGACCTTCAAAGGGCAGCCTGCCCTTTTTGGCGGATACAAAGTCTGGGTTCGCCAGGTCAAGCCCGAGTTTCTTCATGGATTCAAAGACTTGAAGGTTCTTCCAGTCACTGAAGAACGCGGACACTGACGCAGCGATCTTCTCACCGATCTGTCTGATCCCTAAGATGTCCTCCTTCTGCACGCCAAAGAGGTCCTCCAGCCTCCTGAAGTTCCTTGCCAGCAGCTTTGCGGCGTATTCGCCGACATGAAGGATGCCTATGGCGAAAAGGAACCTGGCAAGTGTCGCCCGTTTCGAATTCTCGATAGCCTGGATGAGATTGTGTGCAGATTTTTCTGCAAAACGGGGCAGATCGAGCAGATCGTTCTTCTTCAGGCGGTAAATGTCTTCAAAATTCCTGATGAGGCCCTTATCATACAGGAGCTCGACATTTTTTTCGCCGAGCCCTTCGATATCCATGCCACCGCGCGAGGCAAAGTGGATGATCTTTTCCTGCAGTTGAGCGGGGCAGTGCAGCGAGACGCACCGGGCCGCGACTTCACCTTGTTCACGGACGACCTGAGAGCCGCAGGCAGGACATTTCGCCGGGACAGGGAATTTTCTTTCCCTGCCGGTTCTCTTTTCTTTTACGACCGTCACAACATGGGGAATGACATCCCCTGCCCGCTCCACGACAACGGTATCTCCAATGCGGATATCCTTCCGTTCCATCTCGTCCCAATTATGGAGCGTCGAGCGGGACACAGACACGCCGCCGATCCGTACCGGCTCGAAGACCGCAAAAGGCGTTATGACCCCTGTCCGGCCGACGCTGCCGTGAATCTCCCGGATGACCGTCGTCCCCTGATGGGCCTGAAACTTGTAAGCAATGGCCCAGCGCGGTTCCCGCGTTTTTACCCCGAGTTTCTGCTGTAGCCCGAAATCGTTCACCTTTACCACGGCGCCGTCAGTCTCAAAGGGAAAAGAATCTCGGTCATGTTCGAGTTTCAGGATCTCATCGATGACATGCTCGACGCCTTTTGCCACCGCCATTCTAGCCGGGAGCGGGAACCTCGCTGTCCTCAACCAGTTCATAAATTCAGTTTGGCTGCTGAAGATCATACCCACTACTGAGCCTATGCCATAGCAGGCCAGGTGGAGCCTGCGGGATGAGGTTATGCGGGAGTCGAGCTGCCGCACCGAGCCTGCAGCAGCATTTCGCGGATTGGCGAATGCCGGCTCTCCCTGTTTTTCCCGCCGCCTGTTTAGGGCTTCGAACTCATCGGTGTCCATGTATACCTCGCCACGGATATCTATCTCACGGGGGATCAATGCCCCCTCTATCCTCAGGGGAACTTCCCGGATGGTTCTGATATTTTGGGTCACGTCCTCGCCTTCGTATCCGTCGCCCCGTGTAGAAGCTCTCACCAAGAGACCATCACGGTATGTCAGCTCCATGGCTATGCCGTCATACTTCGGCTCGACCGTATATTCGATTTGCTCATCAGAACGGAGGAGTTTTCGTAATTTCTTGTCGAACTCCAAAACCTCATCATGTGCGAAGGCATTGTCAAGGGAGAGCATTGGCTCTGTATGCCTCACTTTATCGAAGCGCTCCGAAGGAGGAGCACCCACCCGTTGCGTGGGCGAGTCAGGCAGTACGCAGCCGTATCGTTCTTCCAGATCTCGCAGGCGTCGGTACTGACGGTCGTATTCAGCATCCGAGATGACCGGGGAGTCCAGTACATAGTAGCGGTAGCTGTGCTCATTAAGCTCCTTCACCAGCCTGGTGATCTCATGCCTGATATTCTGAGGGATCTTTTCAGTCATAGTCGGCCACTTCTGCAAGCAGCTCAAGAGCCGCATGAGCAGCCCTTTCCTTGATCTGTCCACGGGTACCCTTGAAGGCACATTTCCTGACTACGGTTCCATTGCGGGTACTCACCGCTATATATACAAGTCCCTTGGGTTTTTTTTCGAGCACGTCAGGACCGAGGTTGCCGGTCGTAGAGACGGCAATGTCTGTCTTGGTCAGGTGTCGTATTTTTTCTGCCATCCGCCGCGCTGCCTCGCTGCTCACGACGCCATAGGCAGTGAAACCCTTCTGCTCGATACCCAGCAGGGTTCTCTTCGACTGAGCAGAATAGGTGACCACACCTGCTCTAAAATAACTGCTTGCACCGGGCACAGTGGTCAGGAGATGACAGATCAGCCCTCCGGTGCATGACTCGGCAGCAGAGAGGGTAAGCCCTTTTGCAGTGAATATGCGGCGGATGCGCACTACCGTTTTCAGGTGCATGTTTTCTCCCGGTCTATTTTGGAATCCAGAGTTTCCCCTTGTCAATGATATGCCGTACTTCCCAGCCTTGCTTCTGAAGCTCGAGGGATATCCATTTTCTGTGGCATTTCCAGGGGAACCTTTCTGCGCAGACGATGACTGACAGTGCTTCACGGGCGATCCGTTCCAAATCCGACACGCCTTCCCTGAATGCTTCAGTGATTATGTATGCAGTATACCCGCCTTTTCTCAGACCGCCCAACTCTTTGCCGAGGAAGCGATATTTGAAACCATTCGTGCCGAGAAGTTGCGGCAAGTTCTGCCTGCTGAAGTGGGGGAGCTTGCTCTTCGGATAGCTCCTCACGTCAATGACGGTTTTAATGTCATAAGCCAGGAGTATCTCTATGAAGTCTTCAAGACTTCTCAGTCCGGTACCGACCGTATAGACTACGGGTCTCTCATCCATGGCGGAACGCAGATAATTTATTAAATAAAAAATATAAAAAAGCCTGATTTACTTGACATCAGCGTCAATAAAAAGGACAATACTAACCAAATGAAAAGGATCAATTTGATTCTCGTCATTCTGGCTTTTCTTGCTTTTTTCAGTTTACCAGCTGCAGCCCATGAAGGGAAGCCCGGAATCTTTAAACCCATGCCACAACCTGCTCCGCAGGTTCCAGTTTTGCAACTCGCGTCTCTTGCGCCGTTACAGGACTATGAGATGGCAGTGATCGATAGCGAAGCCTCATTGCCGGTTTCTCCCCTAATCACCTCCTCCAGGGATACAATGCTAGGGCCAGCCAGCCAGGTATCAACGTTGCAGACGGTCTCGTTTGCTCCTCTACAGGACGCTGAGCCGGCTCTGAAATCTGCCGAACCTTTACCCCCGCCTGTTTCTTCCGTGATCACGCCTTATATGGAGAACGCTGTAGCTTCTCAGGCAATCGAGCGGAACATCAGCCTTTTCTCGACCAAGATCAGGGAGCGTTTTGCCTTGTACCTGAGCAGATCCGGCAATTATCTCGATATGATGAAAGACATCCTCAGAAAAAAGGAAATTCCTGAGGACATTGTGTTCCTTTCCCTCATCGAAAGCGGCTTTAATCCTCATGCCTATTCGGTTGCACATGCTGCAGGTCCGTGGCAATTTATTGCCTCTACGGCAAGGCGGTACGGATTGGAGATAGACTGGTGGAAGGATGAACGGCGGGACCCGATTAAGTCAACCGAAGCAGCTGCAGATTACCTGAAAGACCTTTATGAGATGTTCGGCTCCTGGAACCTTGCCATGGCAGCGTACAATGCGGGCGAAGGCAAGATTCTGAAGGCGATGAAACGGAGCAAGGCTGACGATTACTGGTCCCTTATCGGTACGAAGCATATCAGGAGCGAGACAAAGGAATATGTCCCCCGCTTTATCGCCGCAAGTTTGATCGCAACGAATCCTCAGGACTTTGGGTTTGATGATATCGAGTATGGGGAACCGCTGAGTTATGACGAGGTCAAAATAAGTGCACCGCTCGACCTCGCAGTTGCCGCGGAATGCGCTGGGACAACGGTGGATGAGATCCGGAGGTTGAACCCCGAGTTACGGAGATGGTGCACGCCTCCGGACGCGCCATACTACACGCTGAGGATCCCGGAAGGGACAGGAGAGAAGTTCCATGAACATCTGGCATCCATCCCTGAAGAGGAGCGGTTCACGATTGAACGCTATACGGTGAAGAAAGGTGACACCTTCAAGCGCATCGGGAGGAAGACCGGTATACCCGTCCAGGTGATCCTTTCGTTGAACGCGACTGAGAAGGTCATGCCACTCAAGGCCGGCAGTACCATTTATCTTCCGCCCAAAGGGCTCTTCAACCTTGACAAGGTAGACAAGGCAATGATGAAAAAGGCTTCATACCGGAAGGGCCGTGCAAAGAAGAACAGGGCGAAAGGTGCAAAGGCCGTCTCCAGATCCAAGAAGATCTGAGTGTTCCCCTATCCTGCTTTCTTCTCGCCGAGCTTACCCTTCGCTTCTTCGCTGTAAGGAGATGAGGGATATTTCTCGCTTAGTTCCTTATATAGGGCGGTTGCTTCGTCCTTTTTGCCTTCCTGCTCAAGCAGTCTCGCCTTTCGCAGAAGGACGACATCCTTAAGCAGGTCGCCCGGTGCTGCCGTAATTCTGTCTAGCGTCTTGATGGCTTCGGCCTTGTCCCCTTTTCTGAGTTGCATATCCGCCATCTTCTGAAGGGCGAGGGGAATAAGTGACGACTCACGTCCATAACGCTTGTTAAAATCCTCGAGCGCCTTCAGGGCTTCATCATCTCGCCCCAGTTCCGCGTAAGTGTCAGCTATGGCAAGCAGCAGCCGTGGTGATTTCCTCTTTGCATAGGCCTGCTGATAAAGTTCGAGCGCCTTTGCAAGCCTCTCCGGGGCCGATAGCGGAGTCTTTTGGTACAGATTATAATAGGTCTTGTACGCTTCGTATTCGAGCTTCCGGGCCTGGTCGTTCGCGTTGAAGCGGTATAAGGCAATGCCGCCGATCACGATAACAGCGCTCAGCGTGATCAAGCCATAGGCTACAAGCGTCTTCTGCTTCTTCTCAAGGACCTTCTTGATGTCCTGTATCCGATCCTGAACCTCTGTTTCCGTATCATGTGTTTTCTTGCTGACCTTCTTTTTTATCGCCTTGGGCATTACTCCTCCTTAGCACTTTATCTACCAGTGACCGTGAATTTTCAAATACAGAGTCGAGCCTGTTTTCCTCAATGCCGGCTCCGAGAAGGATAGTGCGCGCATATTCCTTGGTGATAAGGTCACCAGGACTATGGGCATCGGTATTTATGCAGAGCGGCACGCCGAACCGGATGGCTTCCTTCGCTATATAGCCATTCGTAAACGCATGACCCCTTCGCGCCGTGATCTCCAAGAGGACCTGCTTTTCCTTCGCCAGAAGCAGGTCCTCGATATTTATCATACCGGGATGAGACAGAATGTCCGCTCCTGCCTGAATGGCAGCCCTGTTCGTGCCCTTTATCACAGGCTCTGCAACGGTCTCCCCGTGGACAACCACGATCTTTGCTCCGAGGTGACGGGCTTCCTTGACCAGTTCGGCGATCATGTCCGGAGGTGCATGGGTGATCTCGGCACCAGGCAACACATCGATCGATACATGGGCTCTCAGCGCTTCAACTGCCTTCACGATACGCGGAATGATGAGATCGAGATTGGAGGCATCCATGTGGTCGGTGAGGGCAATGGCGGTGTAGCCTATAGCTGCGGCTCGTCGCACCAATTCAAAGGGGATCAACTCGCCGTCGCTGAAAATGGTATGCGTATGCAGATCGATCATTTTAAAAAGATACAAGAATGACGGATAAAATGTAAAGGCTAAGAACACTTCTGTGTGCAGAGCGGCACCGTGACAGTCGCTGTCATCTGCGGATTGTTACTCGTACTAGGGAAGGACTGCTCGGGCCAGTGTAAGAACGCTTACGTTTTGCGCTCCAGCCTTCCGGAGCTCTCGTGCACAGGCATTGACTGTTGCACCGGTCGTCATAACATCGTCAATCAGCAGAATGTTCATGCCCGATACCTTACCAGTACAGACAAAGACGTTTTTCACGTTTGCAGCACGTTCTTTCGCCGAGAGCCCTACCTGCGGAGGAGTGTCAACGACCTTTCGAAGAGCATCGATGATCAACGGCAGCCGTTTCTTTCTGGCGAACGCTGCAGCAAGCAGAAGAGCCTGATTGAATCCTCTCTCCTTTAGGCTGCGGTGGCTTAGTGGAACCGAAATGAGCGCATCGATGGCGCTGGTGTCGTAAAACATCAGGAGGTCGGCAAGTGACTTTGACAATCGCCGTATTCCCAGGAATTTGTAATGATGGATGGCCGAGGCGAGCGTTGCATCATAGAGCCCGAAGAATGATGCCCTTCTGAAGAGCGGAGAGTTCTTCAAACAGTTCCCGCAGCGGTCGGCCAGGGATGAGACGAGCGGTATGCCGCATATACTGCATAACGGTCCTGCATAGTGCTGCATACCCCTCCAACATCCGGTGCAGAAGGGTGCAATGGTTAGGCTATCTGAGGGTTTTCCGCAGGAAGGGCATGCAGAGGGATAGAGAAAATTAACGGCGCTGCTGATCAGCTTGAAAGAGAGATTGGCGAGCCGCATTTGCCGCAGATGAGTCCCCGGCACAGCCGTTCATGCCGGACCCTATTTTTAATTCCACACGCTTTGCAGGGGATGATCAGAAATTCCGGGGTATCAGGGTGACTTGGTTCCGGAGAGGGTTCGGGTGCTTCAGACAGAGATGCATCATTGGTTTCTGTAGGATCGAAATCTTTAATGAATCTGACATAGTTGTCGTCACGCTTGGTAAGCTCAACGCCCATGCCGTTTTTCATCGAAACCACCGGTGTCTTGACCGCACGCCGTACTACGCCCTGCAACTCGGACTTCGTGCCGTCCGGGAGATGAACGACGATATCAACCTCGGTGCCGGGCGCGAGGGCCCGGTTAGTCCTGACGAAAAGACCAGAGCGGGAGAAGTCGCTAGAAATTGCCCGGTAAAGCTTGCCGTCTGCTATGAATTCGGTCTCGAGCCTGCGGACGAACCGCTGGTGTCTTCGTCGAGGTCTCAAAAGGGCTCCTCGATCAAGATCAGCTCATCCCTCTTCTGTCCTGTCGAGACGATCATAGCCTTTACGCCGATGAGCGATTCAATGCGCCTGAGATATGCCTGTGCCCTTTTGGGGAGATTGCTAAAATTCTTGATGCCGAGCGTGCTTTCCTTCCACCCCTTCATATCTTCATAGACCGGAACGCACTTTTCAAGCACGGAAAGCTCCTTCGGCATCTCCGCGAGCGTCTTCCCCCGGTACGTATAGGATGTACATATCCTGATCGTGTCCATGCCGTCAAGGATATCAAGCTTGGTGAGTACGATGCCCGAAAGGCCGTTGACACGGCAAGAATGCTTCAAAATAACCGTATCGAGCCAGCCGCATCTCCGAGCCCTGCCTGTTGTAGCGCCGAACTCCCCGCCTTTTTCCCGCATCATCTCGCCGGTGCGGTCATGGAGCTCGGTGGGGAAAGGTCCGCTGCCGACGCGTGTTGTATAGGCCTTCACGATGCCAAGCACCCTGTTGATCTTTGTCGGGCCAATTCCCAGTCCGGTGCAAGCACCGCCCGCGATGGCACTCGATGATGTGACAAAGGGATAGGTACCGTGGTCAATGTCGAGGAGTGTTCCCTGCGCACCTTCAAGCAGAACGTTCCTTTTTCTTGCTATTGCATCATTGACAATGATATCCGTATCTGCGATATGTCGGGCGAGAACCTTTGCATATCTCATATATTCCTTGAAGACATTTTCTGCCCTGAAGGTCGGCGCCTTGTAAAGGTTTTTTAGCAAAAAGTTTGCCTGCACGAGGTTGGTCTTGAGCTTTTCAAGGAACGCCTCCGGCGTCAAGAGATCCCCGACACGGATTCCCGAACGGCCCATCTTATCAACATAGGTCGGGCCGATGCCCCTGCCGGTAGTGCCGATGTTCTTCTTGCCTTTGGCCTGTTCGCTCGCACGGTCGAGTGCTGCATGGTAGGGCATGATAAGGTGGGCATTCCTGCTGATGAGGAGATTGTCGCTCACGGTGATACCCCTCTTCCGGAGGCCACGAATTTCTTCGATCAGCGCAGAAGGTTCAACAACAACGCCGTTGCCGATGATGCAAAGCGTGTTAGTATGAAGGATGCCGGAAGGAATAAGGTGCAGTACAAACTTTTCATCCTTTATGACTACTGTATGGCCGGCATTGTGTCCACCCTGGTACCGGGCGACAACGTCAGCCCTTCTCGTGAGATAATCGACGACCTTTCCTTTTCCCTCATCTCCCCACTGCGCTCCGACAATCACGACAACCGACATGATGCCTCCTCCCTTCTATTCCGTCAGACCACAAGGCATCAGAGACTGATCTGCTTGATGGATAAGATGTTGGGCAATCCCCGGAGTTGGTCAATGACCTCGGGCCCTGGTTTGGTATCAAGGCTTACTACAGAGATGGCCATGCCGCCCGCAGCTTCCCTGCCGAAATGCATGCGTGCGATATTGATATTATTTCTGCCGAGGGTATTGCCGATGTTGCCGATAACCCCCGGCTTATCGTTATTGTAGATGAGCAGGAGTTCTCCCTCGGGGACGATCTCGACCTTGAAGTGATCGATTTCTATGACGCGGGGGTCTTTCTTGCTGTACAGCGTTCCGGAAATGTAGCTTTCCCGCTCTTTGGTCCGTATCCTGAGGACGATCTTGCTGAAGAAGTCCCCGGCATCGCTGCTCTTGATCTCCTTTATCTCAATCCCCCGCTCTTTTGCAATGAAGGGCGCGTTGACAAAATTAACGGTTTCGAGCAGGATCGGGCTGAGATATCCTTTTACCGCTGCGATGGTAATCGGGGCTGCAGTGACGGTTGCAGCATCACCATGGTATTCGACCGTAATCTCAGATGCCCCGCCCTCAAATATCTGGCAGGCGAAGCTGCCGAGTTTTTCGGCGAGATTGATATAAGGTTGAAGCCTGGGCACCTGGTCGCTCGGGATCGAAGGGAAGTTGACGGCATGTCTGATAGTGCCGTGTACAAGATAGTCGGCTATCTGTTCTGCGACTGCAAGTGCGACATTCTCCTGCGCTTCTTCGGTCGATGCGCCGAGATGCGGGGTGCAGATGAGGTTGTCCAGGGTGAGTAACGGGTTATTCTCGGGAGGCTCTTTTTCGAATACATCAAGCGCAGCAGCGGCAACCTTGCCGCTTTTCATTGCCTCGTAAAGGTCATGTTCGTTGATAATACCGCCGCGGGCACAGTTTATGATCCTTACGCCGTTCTTCATCTTTGCGATGGTAGCGGCGTTGATAAGCCCTTTCGTTTCGGGTGTCAGCGGAGAATGGATGGTGATGAAGTCGGACTCCGCAAAGATCTCATCAAGAGAGCCTTTCCTGATGCCTATGGCTTCCGCCCTTTCTTCGTTCAGGAAAGGGTCATAGGCCAGGACGTTCATCTCGAGCCCCTGGGCTTTTTTTGCGACCTGGCTTCCGATCGCACCGAGACCGATGATGCCCAGCGTCTTATTGAAAAGCTCAACTCCCATGAACTTTTTCTTCTCCCACTTGCCGGCCTTCATCGAGGCAGTAGCCTGGGGGATCATGCGTGCAACAGAAAAGAGCATTGCCATGCTGTGCTCGGCAGTTGTTACCGTGTTACCGCCTGGCGTGTTCATCACCACGATACCCTTTTTTGAAGCTGCAGCTCTGTCGACATTGTCCAGACCAGAGCCTGCCCTGCCGATGACCTTAAGACTTTTCGCGGCCTCGATGATCTCTGCGGTCACTTTTGTGGCGGAGCGAATGACCAGTCCACTGTATTCGCCGATGCAGGACTTGAGCTCCTCGGGTTTCAAACCGGTCTTGACATCGACCTCGATACCGGACTTCTTCAGTATCTCGACGCCCTTGGGCGAAATATTATCACTGACCAGAACTTTCATGCCTCTCCTTGCCTCCTATACCATTAAGAGTTCCTGGGCAACGGAAACCCCTGCTCCCAGCTTGACAGGATAGCCCATGCCTTTGAGCACCATCTCAACGCCCGCAATCGCCGTGATCGTATCGAAGGTATCGGCATATCCGAGATGGGCTATCCTAAAGATCTTTCCTTTTGCCTGCCCCTGGCCTCCAGCTGCGGTAATGCCGTATTTTACCCTAAGGTTCTTATATATCTCCTGCCCGTCCATGTCTTTTGGAGCGATGATGGCCGTCACCGAGTTGCTCGGTGATTCTTTCGTAAACATTTCAAGACCAATCGCCTTTACCGCTTCGCGGGTAGCATGCGCTAGACGTGCATGTCTCCTGAACGCATGTTCCAGACCTTCAGACTGGAGCAACCTCAGGCACTCATTGAGTCCGATGATAAGAGATACCGGCGACGTGAAGCTCGTCTGGTTTTTAGCGAGGGACTCACGTTCTTTCCTGAAATTGAAGTAGAAGTTGGGTGACGTCGCAACCTCGGCAAACTTCCATGCCTTCTGGCTAACGCCGACAAAGGCCAGGCCGGGCGGAAGCATGAGGCCTTTTTGCGAGCCGCCGATGAGGACATCGATACCCCATTCGTCCATTTTCAGATCATGTGCCACGAGTGCAGAAATGGCGTCCACTACCAGGATAGTATTGTCATATTTCCTCACCACAGAGGCTATCGCCTGGATGTCATGGTAGACGCCGGTCGAGGTCTCTGATGCCTGGACAAACACGCCTTTGATAGAAGGGTTCTTTTTCAACGCAGTTTCAATATCCTCGGGCCTTACGCAGTAGCCCCAGTCTATTTTGATTTCTTCAACCGAAAGCCTGTAGGATTTACAGATTTTGGTCCAGCGTTCCCCGAAGTTTCCGGCGTTGATGACAAGAGCATTGTCGCCGGGGCTGAAAAAATTGTTGACGGACCCCACCATGCCACCCGTTCCGGTGGAGCAGATGATCAGCACATCGTTCTTTGTCTGGTACAGCCACTGAAGGCCCTTTTTTGCAGATTCGAGCACCGGCAGAAAATCCGGAGCGCGATGGTGTATGATCGGCATAGCCATAGCCAGCAAAGCTTCCGGTGGGACCGGCGTAGGTCCCGGCGCCAAGAGATACCGCTTCATCATAAGAAACCTCCCAATTTCTGCGCAGGGATGTATTTTTGGGACTGATGACGGACGGAAAGGACAAGTTAGTGATCCCAACCCCTGGATTCTCAGTCTTTCTGAGCTTTGAAAATTAGCATTAGAACCGGGTATTTGTCAAGGACGTACACTTTACAACATACCGGCAGACCATTATAATGAAACTGGCATGAAAAGCAGAATAGGCACTATCATCCTCTTTCTTCTCATCGGAATCCTCATCGGGGGCATCTCATTCTATTTTCTGGAAAAAGTGAACATTTCCCAGAAAGGATTCGCACCCGTAACCACCCCCCATGTCCAGCGGCAAATCATTGAGACAAGCAAGGCGTTTTCGGAGATCGCAAGTGCAATATCCCCCAGCGTTGTGAACATATCAACGACCAAGGTCGTACGGAGGGATGCCGGCCCTTTTTCCGATGATCCATTGTTCGACCTGTTCAACCCGTTCCGGAACTTTAGGATGCCGAAGAAATGGAAAGAGCAGAGCCTCGGTTCCGGCGTCATTGTGAGTGCTGACGGCTATATCATTACGAACAACCATGTTGTGGAACAGGCTGATGAGATCAGGGTGACGCTTGTTGACAAGCGCTCGTTCAAGGCAAAGATCATCGGTGCTGACACCAAGACCGATATCGCTGTTGTAAAGATCGATGCAGATAACCTGCGTGCCGCGCCCTGGGGCGACTCGGACGGCCTGCAAGTGGGTGAATTCGTTCTGGCTATCGGAAATCCCTATGGTCTGAGTCATACAGTCACCATGGGTATTATCAGCGCGGTTGGCAGGGCCAATGTCGGCATCGCTGATTATGAGGACTTTATTCAGACCGATGCTGCCATCAATCCCGGGAATTCGGGAGGTCCGCTGGTGAATATCAGGGGAGAGCTCATTGGGATCAATACGGCGATCTTTTCCCGCTCCGGGGGATATCAGGGAATTGGATTTGCCGTCCCCAGCAATATGGCACGTCTTGGGATGAATCAGCTGGTGCAGAAGGGCAAGGTGATCCGGGGCTGGCTCGGCGTTAGCATCCAAGAGCTTACCCCCGAACTTGCGCAGAAGTTTGGACTGAAGGATGAAAAGGGAGCTCTTATCGGAGACGTTGCCAAGGGAAGTCCTGCCGAAAAGGCAGGCATCAAGAGGGGTGATATAATCCTCGCGTATAACGGCAAGAAGATCACAGACGTCGGTGCCCTCAGAAACATGGTTGCCCAGAGCAAGGTGGGGAGCGAAGTCCCCGTCACGATCTCAAGGGCGGGCAAGGAATATAATATGAAGGTCCTGATTATGCAGCTTCCCAAGGATGCATCAGAGGCTGTTCCTGGCAGCACCCCGGAGGATTCCGACCTTGAGGGGCTTTCCGGAATAACGGTGATGGACCTTTCGCGCGAGATAGCGCGACAGCTCGGTCTTCATAAGGATGAGCGAGGTGTTGTCGTTGTAAGGGTTGATACCGGCAGTTCGGCTGAAGAGGCGGGGATACGGAAGGGCGATGTAATCCAGGAAGTCGACAGGAAAAAGATAGAAGGACTGAGTGATTATACCAAGGCTATTGACGGTATTCGGTCCGGAGATCCGGTCCTCCTTTTCGTCAACCGGGGTGGCAGGAAATTTTACGTGACGGTAAGGGCTGACTGACCCTGCTCGGCCTGGCAATTTGCGGAGGTGCATTACGAGGCTTGTTGGATGTCCCGGCCGATTTTCGAGCTGTAATATTCTGCAAAAAAACAGATAGAAGGGGAGCAAGCCCCTTTTTTTCGCGGGAGGTCGCAGTATGCTCATGATTGCGAAGGGCGCAGTCCTTGTGCTTTTTGCACTTTCCGGATTTCTGCTTGGCTACCGTCAGGAATACGCACTCTTCGGGCTTACCCTCGGCACAGCATTTGGTATCATCACGGTATTTTCAGACCTGATACTCAGAAAAGTGGATTTCGGGACACTCGTGGGGGGGCTCATAGGTCTTGCCGCCGGTCTTTTCTTCGCAATGCTCTTCCTGGCGCCGCTGCATCTCCTTTTGCAGGACGATGCGGGATTGCTGTCGACGTTTGCGATCAGGGGGATCTTCGGTTACGGAGGGCTCCTGGTAGGGCTGAGGCGCGGCAAGGGATTAACGCTCCCGGGACTCCTCGGAATTCTTCGCGGCAGAGGATTTGAAGAGAGCCTCAAGATACTCGACACGAGCGTGATCATTGATGGACGTATCGCCGACGTCTGTGAGGCGGGGTTTATTGATGGTGTTTTCATTGTCCCTCAGTTTATCCTGCAGGAACTTCAGCATATCGCAGATTCCCCGGAATCCATGAAACGGGCCAGGGGAAGGAGAGGGCTTGATGTGCTACAGCGTATTCAGAAGATGTCCAACATCACGGTGAGGATCGTCGAGGAAGACTTTTCAAAGATAAAGGAGGTCGATGCGAAGCTGGTGGCCCTTGCGCAGCTTATGAATGCAGCGGTTATCACCAACGACTTCAACCTCAATAAGGTAGCGCAGCTTCAGGGAGTTACCGTGCTCAATATCAACGAGCTTGCAAACTCGCTGAAGCCAGTAGTTCTTCCGGGAGAATCCATGAAGGTCTTTGTTCTCAAGGAAGGAAAAGAATATAACCAGGGAGTGGCCTATCTTGATGACGGGACCATGGTGGTTGTGGAGAATGGACGAAAACTTATTGGAAGGAACATTGAAGTGGCGGTAACGAGTGTGCTCCAGACCACCGCAGGGAGGATGATATTCGCACGTGCACGAGAGGATAATGAGAGGGATGATATCAGGACAGGCAAGTAATCTCAGATGCCGCCCGGTGTTCAGTGAAGCATAAGGTCGTTGCAATTGTACCTGCAGCCGGTCTCGGCAGAAGGTTCGGGGAAGACCGGAACAAGCCGTTTGCGATGCTCGGCGGCAAGGCGGTGATCCTTTGGGCCCTTGAAGTATTTGAGAACATTGCAGAGGTCGGGGAGATTATCCCCGTGCTCAAGGAGTCTGACATAGAGGGCGGTATGGAGCTTATCAGCCGAAATAGGATCACGAAGGTTCGGCGCATAGCGCCGGGAGGCAGGGAACGGCAGGATTCCGTCTACAACGCACTTCATTTTATAAGGGAAAAAACATCGCTGGTGCTTATCCATGACGGAGTGCGGCCGCTGCTTGGGGCGGGAATGGTGCTGAGGGCTGTGCATGCACTTAGCGGATGCGATGGCGTGGTGGTCGGATTACCGCCAAAAGATACGATAAAGCAGGTTGCCGACGGTATCGTCCGTCAAACGTTGAAACGGGATACTCTCATCGCGGTACAGACCCCACAGATCTTTTTCTATCAACCCCTTCTTGATGCCTATGAGCGTGCGATGAAAGAGGCATACTACGCCACGGATGATGCCGCTCTTGTTGAGTGGAATGGGGGGAAGATCGGCGTGGTAGCAGGCAGCTATACCAATATAAAGGTTACAACTCCTGAAGACCTTGTCATTGCCGAGGCCTTCCTGAAGATGCCGAGAGAGGCGCCATGAGGATCGGCATTGGATTCGACTCTCACCGGCTTGTCGAGGGTAGAAGGCTGGTTATCGGTGGCGTTGAAATTCCCTTTGAAAAGGGGCTCCTTGGCCATTCCGATGCCGATGTCCTCTGCCATGCGATTATGGACGCAATTATCGGAGCTGTAGGGCTGGGGGATATCGGCAAACTTTTCCCGGATACTGACTCGAGGTGGAAAGGTGCCGTGAGCACGGAGCTCCTGAAATATGTAATCGATGAGGCCAGAATGAACGGATACGCCATATCCTGGATTGATTCGACCGTCATCGCGGAAAGACCGAAGATATCCCCCTTCATCGAGAACATGAAATCAGCCCTGTCACGTGCGGGTATACCCGCCGGCACGATCAACATAAAGGCAAAGACCAATGAACGCATGGGCTTTGTCGGGCGCGGCGAGGGCATTGCAGCGCAGGCAATCTGTTTACTGAGCAGGATCTGATTCCAGGGCCTGTACTGCCTCACGGGCAATGATCCGCACATTGCCATTCTCATCTTCCGTAAGCTCCTTCAGGCGGGGGAGCGATGTGCTGTCGCCCACGAGACCGACAAGGTTAGCTGCATCGCCGCGGACCACCGCGTCAGGATGATAAAGGAGTGGCAGAAGGTTCTCCTGGGCGAGAATCACATGGCCCCGGTCTTTTTCTTTTAATTCTTCCATAAGAGCAGTGACACCGAGCCTGACCCTGACCCTCGTGTCCTGGATCAATTTGCCCACGAGCAGGTAGAGAGATGCGTCATGTCTGAACATGTCGATGATATTTTCAAGGAAACCGTTCTCCATATAGTCTGATATCATCTGAAGAAGATCGGTCTCATGCCCCCTCTGCATGACAGAATATTACCACAGTTGCCGTGTTTTTTTATGTATAATAGGCTTCAAATAATGGGATTCTGGAGGTTTATACAGCAAGACTACAAGGCCGTCTTTGAAAGAGATCCTGCAGCAAGGAGCGGCCTTGAAGTCATCTTTGCCTATCCCGGGTTTCACGCGATCTGTCTGCACCGGATCAATCATGTCCTCTGGAACGCAAAGGTGCCGGTCATTCCCCGGCTGCTTTCGCATCTAGCGCGCTTTCTCACTGGCATCGAGATACATCCGGCAGCCCGAATCGGGGCGGGATTCTTTATCGACCACGGCATGGGGGTAGTAATCGGTGAAACAGCGGAAATAGGCAGGAATTGTCTGCTCTACCAGGGAGTCACTCTGGGCGGCACAGGTAAGGAGAAGGGCAAGCGCCATCCTACACTTGGCGACAGAGTCACGGTAGGCGCAGGTGCCAAGATACTCGGTGCAATCAGAATCGGCAGCAACTCAGTGATCGGTGCAAATTCGGTTATCTTGAAACCGGTCCCGGACAATGCGATATGCGTAGGCGTGCCGGGCAGGATCACGCGAAAAAAGATTATACGGATGACTACGGAGGAAGGTCTTGTTGAGGTCATGGATTATTTCCCTGATCCAACGAGTGAAAAGATACGAGAACTGGAAACGCGACTTGCAGAGTTATCCAGGAAAATAGAGGCCGCAGAAGGCTCCATGCACAAAGGAGGAAGAATGAGGCTTTACAATACCCTCAGCGGCAAGAAGGAAGATTTTGTTCCTGTCGTGCCGGGGCAGGTGAGGATGTATGTATGCGGTATAACGGTCTATGACCACTGCCATATTGGGCATGCACGGAGTGCTATCGTCTTCGATATCATGCGAAGATATCTGGTCTACCGGGGATATAAGGTGACGTTTGTAAAGAACTTTACGGATATTGATGACAAGATTATTAACCGGGCGAAGCAGGAAGGGATATCCTGGCATGAGGTTTCGAAAAAATATATAGAGGAATATTATCGCGATATGGAACAGCTGGGTGTCGGCAAGGCCGATATTGAGCCGAAGGCAACGGAGCATATCCAGGAGATTATTGATATCACCCGGGGATTGATTGACAAGGGCTATGCTTATGCAGTGAACGGAGATGTCTACTTCCAGGTGGAAAAATTCGCTGACTACGGGAAACTTTCCAAGCGCGAAATCGATGATATGATAGCGGGGGCCCGTGTAGACGTGAATGAAAAAAAGAAGCATCCCATGGACTTTGCGCTTTGGAAGGCATCCAAAGAAGGTGAGCCGGCATGGGACAGTCCCTGGGGGCCGGGAAGGCCGGGGTGGCACATAGAGTGTTCCGCAATGTCACAGAAGCATCTGGGTGATACCTTTGATATCCATGGAGGTGGAGCCGACCTTGCGTTTCCCCATCATGAGAACGAGATAGCCCAGTCCGAGGCGTATACCGGCAAACCTTTTGCACGGTACTGGGTGCATAACGGGTTTATCACGGTCGACAAAGAGAAGATGTCCAAGTCCCTGGGCAACTTTTTTACGATCAAGGAAATCCTCGACAAGTTCGAAGCCGAGGTCGTCAGGTTTTTCCTTCTTTCGACCCATTATCGCAGCCCCATTGAATTTTCGGATGAGCAGCTCAGGGAAGCAGAAATATCTATAGACCGCTATTATGCGACTTCTGCTCGTATTCGTGATTTTCTGGCCCAAGACTACGCAAAAGAAAAGGCGGCAGCTGATGAACAGACGTTTGAGGAACTTTTAGGAAAGTTCATGGAACGGTTGTCAGGGGCCATGGACGATGACTTCAATACTGCTCTTGCCATTGGCCATATATTCGAGCTTATCCGTGGGCTAAACAAGTTTCTTGATGGCAAACCATCAGGGACAAAGGCCATGGCCCTGACGCGGAAGGCCGAAGATGCTTTGAAGGAAGCCGGTGGCATTCTCAATATATTTACGCGCACGCCGGAAGCATGGAACAGGGCAATAATGCGGTATAAATGTCCGACGATCACTGAAGGGTTCATCCTGAATAAAATTCAGGAACGGCAGAAGGCCAGAGAGCAGAAGGACTGGGGGATGGCTGACGCCATCAGGAAGGAGCTCGATGAGAAAGGAGTGGTCCTCGAGGACAAGAAAGAAGGAACTTTCTGGAAGGTCAAAATCTCCTGAGGAATGGGTTTACGGTCTTAATCCCGTGCTTGAGACGCTCAAGGGGGGGAGAAAGATATCTGCGGTTTATCTGTCATCATCCCGAAGGGAGAAGCTCGCTGCAGTTGAGGAAGCTCTTGCGAGACGGGGCGTGCAGGCCAAGAAAGTTGATGAATCCTTTTTCGAAGAGCGATTTGTAAAGGGTCATCAGGGCATAGCCGCCCGCGTCGTGTCTCGGGAATATGCGCAGCTTGAAGACCTGCTCCGTATCCCCCATCTGAAGAGGCAGACGCCCCTCTTCCTGATCCTTGACGGCATTGAAGATCCGAGGAATTTCGGCTCCATTCTCAGGGTGGCTGATGCTGGAGGAGTGCACGGTGTAGTCATACAAGCACACCGATCTGCCTTGCTCACTGCGGAAGCAGTCAAGGCATCCGCAGGTGCCTCAGAATATGTTCAGATTTCCGTCGTACCGAACATAAAGCATGCGATGCGGGCAATGAGGGATGTCGGTGTTGTTGTTTTGGGAGCGGAAGCTGCAGGGGATGTGAGCGTTTGGAAAACTGATCTCACTGGGCCGATCGCACTCGTGATAGGGTCGGAAGCTGAGGGTATGCGCAGGACCGTAAGAGAGCAATGTGACCGGATTGTGAGCTTGCCGATGCAGGGCCGGGTCAATTCGCTGAATGTTTCTGTCGCAGCAGGGGTAATCATATTTGAGATAATACGCCAAAGAACGAGAATTTCTTAGTTTTATTGGGAAAAACGCGATAATAAGATGTTCTTATGCCACTTTTTATAGTTGACTGAATTATAATCATACATTTATATTAACTATTTGCGAAAGACCGAAGGATTACTATTGCCTTTTTCCGGCAAAGTTATCTTACCGAGGTATTGCCGACGTAGCTCAGCTGGTAGAGCAGTTGATTTGTAATCATCAGGTCGGGGGTTCGAATCCCTTCGTCGGCTCCAGATGAGCGATGGTGTCGAAGACGAGCGTCCGGCAAGGGCGCGTGCGGTGACACAAGATTGTGGAGAGGTACCCGAGTGGCCAAAGGGGACGGGCTGTAAACCCGTTGGCTTTCGCCTACGGAGGTTCGAATCCTCCCCTCTCCACCACCCACCAACGTCTGCGGGAATAGCTCAGTTGGTAGAGCGTCAGCCTTCCAAGCTGAGGGTCGCGGGTTCGAGCC
>DKBH01000092.1 GCA_002451165.1 Nitrospiraceae bacterium UBA6905 | reverse complement strand
CCTTAAAGGCTCCTTCGAACCTGACGGCTACTGCCCTGTCTCCCTCCCAGATTAAACTTACATGGACCGATAATTCTTTAGATGAGACACGCTTCTATATCGAACGGAAGACCGGCGCCTCCGGAACGTATTCCACCCTGGCTTCCGTATATGCCAATACCACGACTTACACGGACACCTCGGCATCGCAAAATACGGAGTATTACTACCGCGTGAGGGCCTATAACAACGGCGGATATTCCCCCTACTCCAATGAAACCGTCGCTGCGACCCCGCCTCTGACCTTAAACGCTCCTTCGAACCCGACGGCCAGTGCCCTCTCACACTCGCAGATAAAACTGACATGGACCGATAATTCTTCAGATGAGCAGTACTTCTATATCGAAAGGAAGACAGGCGCTACCGGCACATATTCTCAGGTAGCTACCGTAGGAGCGAATGTTACGACTTACACGAATACCTCGCTGTCCCAGCACACAGAATATTACTACCGCGTCAGGGCATATGGCGCAGGCCTATATTCTGCATACTCGAATGAAGTCAGCGCAAGTACATTGACCCTCAATGCTCCATCAGGCTTGACTACCGTTCCCATTACCTGCTCTGAAATGAAGCTCACATGGACGGACAACACGACGGATGAAACGGCTTTCTATATCGAATACAAGAAGGAGGGGGATGCTTACTGGAATCAGACTTATGTCTACGGGAATACGACTACCTATACATACACTGGTTTAGTGCCGGGTAATAAGTACTATTACAGGGTCCGGGCATACAGTTATCCCAACTATTCGGCATACTCCAACGAGGTGAGCGCCACGACGATCTTGCCTGAGGGATACGAACTCCACAGCAAGAAGATCGCGCTTGTTCCAAATGCCGGCGGAAGGTATAACTATGGAGGGACTCTTCCAACCACGTTTAATTGTTATGCGCCTAACTTTGTGAATGTATCTGTGGAGTCTATTCGTGATTATGCAACGGACCCATTAGTGGCCGGTGGGTATGATACCGTTGCCCTTGTGGGAATCTGTGATATCAATAGTTTCCTGTCTCATAACCAGTTCAGGAGCCGGATCGAGAATTTTGTTTCCAACGGAGGCAAGCTGATTATATGGGACTCCGAATGCCGGGGGACCGATTATTCACAGTTTGTCTTTCCGTTCATCACAAGCAATCCCGGCCAGATGGGCTCGACCGGCGTCCTGGCTGATCTTGAAGAAAATACCCTCTCCAGCAAAAACACATTGTCAGACAATTATATCAATGTCTCGTACATCAGTGACCAAACAACTGCCGTAGGCGACGCTAATGTCCTGGTAACCCAGGACCCCAACTGGTGTATTGACATGACAGCCGAGAACTACTACGGTGTCAAAGGGCCGGTCCATACATATGCGCAATACGGGAAAGGGCTGATAATTTATGACGGCTTCGACAAGACCGATCTCTATGCCAATCAAACGATTGGAACTGCCGATGGTGTACAAAACCTCGGCAAGATTTGGATGTTGGAGCTGAAACAGGCATGGAATCCAGTGCCTAAAGACCCGGAGACCGGCAATTTTGTTCTCCCCTGTCTGGTCCCGGTCGTCGGCATACAGCTTTCTCCTGAATCTGCAACTGTTCCAATCAACAAATATCACACCCTTACGGCGACGGTGGTCGACCAGACGTGGAATCCTGTGTCGGGTGTGACTGTCACATTTACCGTGAAATCAGGTCCTCATGTCGGCACAGGAGGTACGGGCATTACCAATAGCTCCGGGATCGCCACCTTTAGTTACAAGGGTATACGTGCAGGAGTGGACAGCATAGAAGCCTCAGCAACAGTGAATGGAAGCGCAGTGAAATCGAAGACCGTCAAGAATGAGTGGATTTTTGCCCTCACAGACGTNNCACCAACCCCTTACCGTATCTCTCAGGCAGGAGATGTTGTCGAAATAGAATGGAGATATTCTTACATATCCATAGGGGAAATCCAGGACCTTTCACTCTCTGTCGATCTTCTTGATCCGATACCGGGGGAAGACAGGCTTGTAAACCAGAAATTGGTGGTTTATTATGCTGACGTAGACGGCAATCCCGTTATGGCCGAACTCGGCCCCCAGTATGTGCATGTGCTTACTTCTGCTTTCGAAGGCAGTATTTCAACCGATAAACCGGAATATCAGCCAAACGAAAATGTGGTAATAAGCGCAAGTATAAAGAGCCACAATGCATATGCAAAGACCATTGATGCAAAAATCTTGGTTGAGGATAGCAGCGGAGCGCTTGTTACGGAAGCGGTATCGCTGCCGGCGCTTAATTTCTCACCCGGTGAGACGAAGTACTTTAATAATTTTGTCTTTAACACCGGTTCACATTATGCAGGAAACTACAGAGCCCACCTAATCTTGTATGACAATCAAAAGCAGACCGCAGAGGCATTTGCCGACTTTGCCATACTGCCGGCCAAAGCTGCGACCTCATCGGTGACAACAGATAAAGTCACGTACGGCGCCAACGAAACAGTCAGCATTACCTCTCAAATCCGGAGTGAAAGTCCTAATTACCTTGCCCACAACCTGACCGCAACAGTCTCATTGGTCGATAATCAAGGTCGAGGTCTGTTCGCGGATTCAAAGACTATCCCTGTGCTCACGCCGGGCGGACTTGCGACGTTTGAGAGTTACTGGAACACATCCACAACCCCCAAAGGGAAGTACACGGTGAAGCTCGAAGTATTTGAAGACGCATCAGTGGTGAGCATATCGCAAACGACCTTCGATATATTGGGTACATCCCAAACAGGCATGGGCCTGACCGGAACTATTGCTGCTCAGCCTAACCCCGTCAATCAGGGCAACTCAGAGACCTTTTCATTCAGCGTCAAGAATACCGGCAACGAAGATATCTATAACCTTGCGATCAAGGTCCTCGTGGTCGATCCTGACACTCGGGAAATCAAGCACACCTTTGAAAGCACTGCTAATCTGAATATGGCGGCTACGATTTCAGGTCAGTTTGTTGCCTCTACGTCGACCATGCAGCTTAAGACGTATGTCGTGCTGCTGCAGTACGTTCATCAGGGAAGCACTAAGACAGCGGCAACCTGTTCGTTTGTTGTAAAGGACGGGTTTGCTCCTGTAGTATCGGTCGTATCGCCGGAACCGGGAGGGACGTATACATCCGACGTAAATATAGAGGTGAAAGCGACTGACGATTCCTCGGGTGTTAAAGGCGTTGAATACCAGATAGACAGCGGCGCATGGAGAATGCTGCCGGTTGCAGATCTATTGACCGGAACATACATGACGACATGGACACCGTCACAGGTAGATGAGGGTGCCCATATGATCAGCTTCAGGGCGACGGACAGGGCCGGAAATATCGGCATTGCCGGTCCCGTCAGCTTCACTGTTCAGATGGACAATATACCGCCACAGACAACGCTCACTGTCGGCACACCGAAATATGAGGCAAACGGCCGGATATATGTAACCGGAAACACGGCATTTACTTTAGCTGCCACAGATAACTACTCGGGCGTCGCAAAGACAGAATATAGGATCGATGGCGGTGCGTGGACTCCTTATGGGCTGTTTACCATTTCAGGGGAGGGTGCGCACGATATTTATTATCGAAGCACAGACAATGCAGGAAATACCGAGCCTGCCAAGACATTGTCCGTTATTATCGACAATACGCCTCCGATCACAGATATCACCGTCGGCGACCCGAAACATTCCGGCGTATCGCTCTTTGTCCGGGGCACTACTTCCGTTGTGCTCTCAGCCTCGGATGCCGCAAGCGGAGTGGAGAGGAATGAGGTCCGCATAAACGGCGGAGACTGGCGCATGATTTCTGGAACTTTCACTCTCAGCGGCCTGGGTGTCCTCGCCGACGGTCCGGTGACAATCGACTATAGAAGCAGGGATAATCTGGACAATATTGAGTCCGGTAAGTCACTCAGTGTAATCCTCGACAATACGCCACCTTCTGTAAACGCCGGAGCTGACGCTGTCGTTCACGCTGAAAGGGACGGGACAAAAACCCTTACTCTCGACGCAACCGTGTCTGAACCTGCGGGCTTCGACAGGTCCCCGAAGATCACCTGGAGTGAAGACGGTATTATTCTTGGCAACAGCGAAGACCTCACGCATACATTCGGAATTGGACGCCACGACCTTACTCTTAAGGCTGTAGACCACCTCGGCAACACGGCCTCCGACACAGTGACAGTGACGGTCATGGCCCGGCAGGCAGGGCTCACCTATACCGGAGATGCGGAAGGACAGTGGTCTGACACTGCCGTCCTCAGCGTACATGTCAGCGACGTTGCAGGAGCACAGGCCCCTGTTTCACTCGTCGGGTACGGCTCTGTTGCCTTCTCGATCCTCAAGGACGGTATCGAGGAATACCGTTACTCTGTCGGAGCCACGGATTCTAACGGAGATGCCACTACGATGCATCAGTTCTTCCATCCTGACATGCCGGCAGGAGACTACCTTGTCGTCGTTTCCTTCTCGGACCCCTCGGGTATCTTTGCACCTGATACGCTTGAGGTCCCCTTCCGCCTCAATGCCGAGGCAGGAGCCCTCGACTACTCCGGCAATCAGATAGTGACGGTCAACGATGCGGGTATTGAGCTCCAGGCGACTCTCTTCCAGGAGGAGGATGAGGCAAACGGTTCTCTTATTGACTTCGAAGACAACTCAAACCCCGTCTGGGTGCAGTTCCATATCTACAAGTATACCCAGACCCCTGGGCAAGACACTCCTTACTACAGCCCTGCTCCAGTAAGAGTCCACCAGAGCTCTCAGCATCCGTCCGTCGGCGTGGCAACGCTCTTCGTTCCGCTTTCAACTCTCGGTGCAGTCGAAGAGAACTATACCGTTACCATGAGCCTTACGAACTGGTCCTACATAGGTGCGTATCCCGTCGAATCTTCGCTTACGGTCTACAACCCCGATGGGAGGTTCTTCACCGGGGGTGGGTTTATTCTTGATCCCGCATCGGGCAGGCATAACAACTTCGGCTTCACCTTCAAGTACAGCAAGCAGGGCAAGCCTCAGGGCAACATCGTCTATATCATTAGGAACGAGGAAGAAGGGACCAAGACAAGGATCAAGAGCAACATGCTGACCTCGGCCGGGTTCCTGCAGGGCAACCCTGTCGGGACTCCCACGGCCATAGCCGAGGGCAAGTGCAATGTTACCGTCTACGACCTCCTCACGGGCGAGTATCTCGGAGGGGCAGGGAATCTCAACTACAGACTCACCGTGGAGGACAAAGGGACTTCGGGCATCGATCAGGACACTTTCTATCTCCGCGTCATGTATCCGGACGGAGTGCCCTTCGAGCCTGCTGACATGAAGAAGAGCGAGATCTTAAAGGGCGGGAATATTGTGATACATTACACAACGGGGAAATGAAGGGCGCATCGGTATGTGTGCAGTTATGTGAGATGCCATCATCGTGCGTAGCAAGGTAGCTTAGAATGAGGCGAAAAGGTTTCACCATAATGACCTGCGTAAGGCTGATGCGCTTTGCGCTCCGGCTCTTCGCCGAGGGGACTCCTAATGAAACTCTTCAGCGGGGAAGGGATATCATTTCGCAACCTATACACGCGAAAGGCCGCCAGCCGAAAATTTGTATCCGTGGATATCCTGGTACCCCGGGCATGGACTGTAGAATAAGGGCATCAGGCACTATGCCGCATTGAAGAGAAGATAGATGAAGCGCTTAAGAATACTACAGTTTTAACACACCTCGAGCCAGGGGAATTAAGCAACCCGAAAAAGGCCTAAGCCTCTCTGGAACAGTTTGACCGGAAGCAAAAAAATTCATTAAAATCAAGCACGCGAGAGTGGCGGAACTGGCAGANNCGCTGGACTTAGGATCCAGTGGAGAAATCCGTAGGGGTTCGACTCCCCTCTCTCGCACCAGGCACGTTCCGTTTCTGCACAGTGCACGTCCACCACGGGCGTTCTCAGGGTCAGCGCTCTCCTTCATCCTCTGCTCGGACCATCCTGCGAATTTATCCATGATTTGCACATTGTCATGATCTGTGTTACAAAGAAATCAGATAATTGTCACCGGCACCGGAGAGATCGTCAGGAGGAGCAGTCTTCATGAGAAAAATGGATCGCGGCGCATTTCTTCGCATGTCCCTGCTGGCGGTAGGAGTATCGGTTATCCTGGTCAGTCTGACTGGTTGCTATCCGCCGGCCTATTCTGCTGAAGATGCCTATTACTATTTCTACGCCCCTGATATTCTGATCTATCCGCCGACGATCACCTTTTATCTGAAAGACCGTGATGTCCCGTTTTATTATCAGGGTCTTCCCTATTACCACTATTATCCCTATAATCCCTTCTATCCGCCTGACTATGGCAATCCATTCTATCGCTCCTATCATTGAACAGGTTGCCGGATGTACTGATGCTGGCCGACAGTATATACTAACTGCTGCCAGGAGGAAATAATAAAGACCATGAGCACTCTCGCCGTTCGCACAGAGAAGTTCAGACTTATTGCGATGCTCTGCCTGATCAGCATCTTGGCCTGCGCTCCTCAGCAGGTCCAGCGGACGCCCCAACCAGTGCGTGTGGCGCTGGTGCTGGGTGCAGGGGCTTCGCGCGGCTTTTCCCATATCGGTGTGCTCAAGATCCTCGAGGGAAGCAGGGTACCGGTGCATATGATCGTCGGCACCAGCGCCGGCAGCTTGGTCGGCAGCCTCTATGCCTACGGCTTCAGCGCCTTTCAGCTCCAGAAAATCGCCCTCTCGATCGACAAGGCCGATATCATCGATTATGTGGTGCCTGACAACGGCTTCATAAAGGGCGAGAGGCTGGAGGAGTTTGTCAACAACCTTGTGCAGAATACGCCCCTCGAAAAAATGCGGATACCCTTTCATGCCGTGGCAACCAATATCCAGAATGGCAGCGAGACCGTCTTCAGCAGGGGAAACACCGGCATGGCTGTCCGCGCGAGTTGCGCAATCCCCGGGATCTTCCGGCCGGTAAAGATCAACGGTGATATGTATGTTGACGGCGGCGTAACCAGTCCTGTAGCAGTCGATGCGGCACGCCGGTTGGGAGCCGATGTGGTCATCGCCGTCGATATTTCTGCCGACCTGGATGCGAAACAGCCGGAGGGAACAATCGCTACCATTCTCCAGTCCATCGGCATCATGCAGTCCAGGATAGCGAAGGCTCAGCTTTCCCATGCTGACATCGTGATACGGCCGAACGTCGGCGGAATCGGGGCTGCAGATTTCGACCGGCGCAGCGACGCGATCATGGAAGGGGAAAAGGCTGCGCTCGAAGCGATCCCTTCCATTCAGAAGATCATCGCTAGCGCCTCCCAATCCGGTATACAGCGGCAGTGAACCTGTACGCCCACAAAGAAAACAGTTTCTATTTCAGGCGCCAGCGGATAGTTCAGGCAGGGAAAACCCGGCCATTATCCGTTCGGCAACGGGTCTCTGCACCACCGATCATGTCCGTCTGATAGACCGGCTGCGGATCCAGGGCGGGAACCGCAGCCGGATGCATGCTTGGGCCATCATGGCCAGGCATTCTGCTCTGTGGTAAACTATGTCTGCCATGGCTGACGGAATCACGGTACGTTTTCTCGGCGACTTCGGCCCGTTCTCCCGTATGGGAAAGAGTATCGGCTATCAGATTACGGTTGGCAATTCCCGTTTTCTGCTTGACTGTGGTGCACCCCTATTCCAGCAGATCGGCGGCCATGGACTGAAAGAGATTAAAGGCCTCATCCTTACCCACTGCCACGACGACCACAAGCGCTGGTTCACGGACCTTTCGCTCTTCTCCCTCTATGCGCCTGATGTCGTCCAGCGTATATTTCTTATGACATCGGAGGACGTCCATGCGGAGTTGCGCAAGGCATCAAGTCCTTCTCTTGACCGCAGCCTTTCCCCCGATGCAACGTGCGTGATTGATATCGCATTTGCGGACTATATCGACTATCGGATGATAGGGCCGCGCGCGCGATACAGGATCGCAGCATGTTCTGGACAGAACTGCAGGGAACCTTTTTCGGTCATCGACAGCAACGGCGACACCGTAGGCCCCGAACAGGCCAAAGTCGTCATCAGCAAGAAGACCGGCAGGCCGCGGATGCTGTTCCGGGATCCAGAACTGGGAGAATGGGTTGAGCCGGAGAGTTTCTATGATTTCTCTTCCGACGTCTTCTATGAGAAGGTGAAAAACCCGTATATCGACCCTGAAGGGTTCACCATAGAAGCGCTGAAGGCGCCTGTATGGCACGGTCTTTCCGCCATGGGCATTATCGTCAAGACCGCTCGCGAAACCCTCGTCTTCACGTCCGATACGAACCACGACACCGTGCTTTGGGAGCAGCTCGTTGCGGAAAAACGGCCGCAGCATCTGGGCATGGCACGTGATGCCTTTGAATCTTCCCCGGTGATCCATGGCGACATCAACAACTACATCGAGCGGACATGGAGCGAGCAGCGTTACCGCGAGGCGGTGCGTGCATTTCAACACGGAGTCGTCATACATGACGTATCGTCACGGAACAGCGTGGTACATACGGACTACGATAAGCTGCCCAGGACAGGCCTGAGAAGAGAAAAGGTCATCCTGACCCATAGCCCTGACAGGATCACCTCCGCATGGACGCTGGGCGATACGGAAAAAACCTTCAGGATACAGGGGGAGGAATTTTTCGAGGTTGTAGGCAGTGACCTCCACCGGATGGATGCGGATATCTATCATCGTGAGGCGGGGAGATATTTTGTCGGTTACCGGAACGAACAGGGCAGACATCTTGTCTGCGAAAAGAACGGCATCTTAGCGCTTTCGTCAGGAGATATCCCGCCGGGCGCAAAGCTTCTTTTTCACGTTGACCTCTATGAGGACCTGGGGGGAAGGTACTACCCTGCACTGCGTGATGAGCATGCCCGCTATGTACGGCGACCTGACGGCAAGGTTGAGATCCACGAATTCACCCGTGACGGCAGCAGGGGAAGAGTTGTAGAACCCCACAAACGGTCGCCTGCGTGATGGACCTGAAAAGATCCGGGACAGTACCTGCCGGCAAGCTGCAGGTGAATCCCGCCGTCGTCGTCCCGGTACTCCTGACCTTCCTGTTTGTTATTCTTGCGCTCATAAATCCACCCTTCATTGATGAACATGTTGAGACACTTCTTCTCGACCTGCGCTTCAAGGTCAGGAACCTGCTTGCACCGCCGCGCCCCCCGGAAAACATCCTGATCGTAGCCATTGATGAAAGGAGCCTCGCCGCATTCGGCAGATGGCCTTGGCCCAGAAGCCTCCAGGGCAGACTGATCGAGGAAGTCTTCTGGGCGCAACCAGCTGTCGTGGCTGTCGATATTTTCTATGCGGAACCTGAATCGCCCGATGCAGACAGCTCATTCGCAGCATTGCTCTCCCGTCATCGTGAGAGACTGATCGTGGCCCTCGGTTTTGAAGTTGAGCAGGGAAAGCAATTTGACGGCAATGTGGAGGACGTACTCTTCGACCAGGCGATCCCGCGGATCGAGAATACGAAATCCCTCTTTCCTCCAGAGGCCTACAGGGTACTATTGCCGCCTGAAGCCATTGCAGAAGCTGTCAACTTCGGACATGTGTACGCACAGCCCGACCGGGACGGGAAATTACGGTTGGAGCCGCTCTTCATAAAATATGGGGATGAATACTTCCCCTCCCTTGCGGTGCAGACCGCCCGCATGGCGCTCGGCATGACCCTCGACAATGTGCGTATCATCGGCGGTACAGGACTGGATCTCGGTGGTCGCGTTATACCGACTGACAGAGCCGGCCGGCTCGACATCAATTATTTCGGACCGGAGAAATCGCTGCACTATGTGTCAGCTGCGGACGTGCTGAAGGGCAGCATACCTCGGGACCGCTTCAAAGGCAAAATAATCATGATCGGCACCTCGGCGATTGCAACCTACGACCAGAAGAACACGCCGTTCTCGGCAAATTACCCCGGCGTAGAGAAGAATGCCACCGTGGTTGCGAATGTCCTCAGCGGTAATTCTATCCGTCCTTCCCTGCTGCTGACGACACTCATCACCGTGCTTGTATCCGGCCTGCTCCTGGCTTTCATCAGCCGCAGGATGAACGCAGTTGCTGCCATTCTTACTTTTGTTGCTGCTGCTGCGCTGATCATCGTGTGCAACCAGATCGTCTTCACCTTTTTCGGCATGCGCGTGAACCTTTTCTATCCGCTCGGCACGGTGATCACCGAGGGGGTCTTCATCATCGGTCACCGGTATTTCATTGAGGAAAAGAAGGCGCGGGACATCCGGAAGATGTTCTCAAGCTATGTTTCTCCGAAGATCGTCGAGGCGATCATCAGTCATCCTGAAAAGGCGGTCCTGGGCGGCGAAAAAAAGACGGTCACGGTGCTGTTCTCGGATCTCGTCGGCTTCACGAGCATTTCGGAGCGGAACGACCCCGAAAAAGTCGTCGGGCTTCTGAACGAATACTTCCAGGAGATGGTCGGCATTATATTTAAGTGGGACGGGACACTCGATAAGTTCATGGGGGATGAGATCATGGCATTCTGGGGCGCTCCGGCAGAACAGCCTGACCATGCGGAACGCGCGGTCCGCTGCGCGCTTGAAATGGCGGCTCGCCTTGCAAGAATACAGCAGCGCTGGACGCTCAGGGGAGAGGAGACACTTGATTGCGGCATCGGGATCAACACCGGGGAGGTCATAATTGGTAATATAGGAGCAGAAGGCCGCAAGATGGACTATACCGCCATCGGCGACCATGTGAACATAGCCTCGCGCATAGAAAAGCTGACGCGCCAGTATAAGGCCAGAATCATTGTAACTGAGTTCACCGCTGCCCATATCAAGGAACTGATCTCGGCCGGCCGCTTCGGCCACATCGACCTGAAGTTCGTGGATACGGTAACGGTCAAGGGCAAGGGAAAGGGGCTGCAGATTTATCAGCTCAAAGATGCAGAGGAAAAGGAGCGAACATGAAATACCAGATCGGGAAGCCGGGCAGGGTAGTTGTCATGAGATTCGAGGACAGGGACGATGTTATCGCCAACCTTGTACGTGTCGCGAAAAAGGAGGATATCCGGGCGGCAGTGTTCCATTTGGTCGGGGGAATGCGCGAAGGCAGCATAGTGGTAGGCCCTGAAAAGGACGAGTTTCCTCCGACGCCGGTCTGGAAAAAGCTCGGGGAAGCTCACGAGGTCGTCGGTTTTGGCACGATATTCTGGCAGGACGACGAGCCTAAAGTGCACTTCCATGGTGCATTCGGAAAAAAGGACATGGTTAAGGTGGGCTGTCTCAGGGCAGACTCGGAGACCTTTCTGGTACTGGAAGCAATCATCACGGAGATCGAAGGGGTGACGGCACAGAGGGTTCTTGACCCCCTGTCCGGCATGGTGCTGCTGAAGCTCTAGCCAAAATTATTCAGAAGTATTATAACTTGCGAACGGCCATAAAATTCCCGCTCATGCGCGGTCTTCAGCCTTCGAGAAATTTGCCCTCTAGCTTGTCACTCTATACTGTCTGTGAATCGGGCAGGTAACCCCGCTTACATGCCATGCTATCGCCGCGCTCAGGAGAACTGTATGATAACGGTGCCTCGAACAAACCCTAAAGAAAGCGGTCGCCGCGCGGAGAATGTGCGGCCCGGATGACCTTCTATGCCCTACCGTGCAGCTTTTTCTCCCAGTTCCAGGCTGACGAGATGATAAAGGCGAGGTCGTCATATTGGGGCTTCCAGCCGAGTTCCTTCCGTATGAGGGCAGAATCCGCGACAAGGGCCGGTGGGTCTCCTTCTCTGCGCCCGGTCTCCTGAACCGGCAAGTCAATTCCCGTCACCCTCTTCACCTGCTCAACGACCTCCCTGACTGAATAGCCATGGCCGTATCCGCAGTTGAAGACCCTGCTCGCGCTGCCGCGGGAAAGATGGCCGAGCGCAAGGACATGTGCGTCGATGAGGTCATCCACATGGATATAGTCCCTGATGCAGGTGCCGTCAGGTGTTTCATAGTCAGTACCGAAGATCTTGAGCTCTTTCCTCAGCCCGAGTGCTGCCCGGAGTGAGACCGTAATGAGATGGGTAGCATCCTTATATTTCTGCCCGATCCGGGAAGCCGGATCAGCCCCGGCGACATTAAAGTACCGCAGTGCAACATACCTGAGCCCTGAGGCATGACTGACATCCTGGAGCACCTGTTCGACCATCCTCTTTGAAGCGCCATAGGGATTGATCGGTAACAGCGGTGCATCCTCCGTTACCGGTACCCGCTCAGGATTGCCGTACACAGCAGCAGTAGAAGAGAAGATGAACTTCTCGACTTTATGCCGCAGGCAGGTCTCGATAAGAGCAAGGGCATTGACAAAATTATTGCGATAATATCTGATCGGCTCCCTCACCGACTCGTCCACAACAATATGGGCTGCAAAATGGGCTACCGCGTCAAAGTGCTCCTTTGCGAAAAGGGCGTCAAGGGTCGCGGCATCGGCGAGATCAGCAACCACCAGTCTTCCGTACAGCACAGACTCCCGGTATCCTGTCGAGAGGTTGTCATAAATGACAACGTCGTGCCCCTTCTCGCCGAGGGTGCGCACCATATGACTGCCGATATAGCCGGCTCCGCCGGTGACCAGAATCTTCATAAGGTAGCTCGCCATGATAACGGCAAGGGAAACGTCAGGGACAGAGAGAAAAGAATTACCCTATCCAAGATAAAAACCGATTCCATGTCGAAGGTTATCTCCTTTTGACTATGCCCGTGTGATCTTCAGAGAGCGCATCTTGCCCGTAGCATTTCTTGTGTCGACCACAAGGCTGCTGTGTTGTACAATGAACCGATAATCATACGCACTATGGTCGGTAGCGATGAGCGCGCAGTCATATTTTTTCAGGTTCTTCTGCGTCAGCGGCACCGACGCCATCTTCAGGTCATAATCCCGCATCTTGTGCGTCCGGGGCACATGGGGATCATTATAATCGACCTTCGCTCCCCGCTGCTGCAGGATGGTGATCAGCTTGAGCGAGGGGGATTCCCTGACATCATCGATATCCTTTTTGTAGGCCAGTCCGAGAACAAGGACACGCGCCCCCCTGATGCTTTTCCCCTTCTGATTCAGCGCCTCGACAACCTTCTCCACGACGTAATAGGGCATGGAGGTGTTGATCTCCCCTGCAAGTTCTATAAAGCGCGTACTGAAATCGAATTCGCGCGCCTTCCATGTAAGATAAAACGGATCGATCGGTATGCAGTGCCCGCCCAGGCCGGGGCCGGGATAAAAGGCCTGGAAACCGAAAGGCTTTGTCTTCGACGCATTGATCACCTCCCATACATTGATGCCCATGCGTTCAAAGCACATTTTGAGTTCGTTTACCAGTGCAATGTTCACCGCGCGGTAAATATTCTCCAGGAGCTTGCTCGCCTCTGCCACCTGCGTCGATGAGACGGGCACGGTGCGGACAATTATCGTGTCATACAGCGCCGTTGCAGCCTTTAGACAGGCAGCGCTCTGGCCGCCGACCACCTTGGGTATGGTCGCTGTGGAGAATTGGGCGTTGTTCGGGTCCTCGCGCTCCGGAGAGAAGGCAAGAAAGAACTCCCGTCCCGCCTTCAGACCGGCCTTCTCGAGAATCGGCCGCATATCTTCATCGGTCGTTCCCGGATAGGTCGTGCTTTCGAGAACCACGAGATGCCCCCTCTGCAGATATCTGCCGATGGTCTTTGTTGTTTCTATGACATAAGACATGTCCGGTTCCCGGTGCTCATTCAACGGCGTAGGCACGCAGATGACAATACAGTCGGTACGCCGTATCTGCGAGAAGTCCGTAGTGGGATGAAACCGTTTTGTCCTGTTCACCGCACGGATCTTCTCCGCGGGGATATGTTTGATATAGCTTTTGCCCTGCTTCAGGAGCGCGACCTTCTTCTCGTCGAGATCAAAGCCCCTCACAAAGAAACCTGCGCGGATAAATTCAAGAACCAGCGGAAGACCGACATAGCCGAGGCCGATGACGCCTACCGATGCCGTCCGCATTTCAATGTTGCGCAGCAGGTTCTGCAATATCTCGGACTGCCGTGCCATGCACCCTCCTCACAAAAAAAACGTAAGGTACTTTAGCATGAAAGATCAGCCTTTTTCCCCTTCTGCCGGTAACTGAGCGCAAAAAAATTGCTTTTTAGCGCGCCTTTTTCTTATGCTAAATAAAATAACTATTCGGAGGTCATTGTGCTTAAAATTTCTGAAGTTGCCGCTGAAAAGGCAAAGGCGATTCTGAAGGCTGAAGGCAAAGAAGGCTGGGGTCTCAGGATATTTGTTCACGGATCAGGCTGCTGCGGCCCGAGCTACGGCATGGACATAAACGAGAAGGCAGCCGACGGCGACCAGACCGTGGAATCGAACGGACTGAAGGTCTTCTGCGATACCGAGGCATTTGCCAGTCTGAGCGACAAGGAGATGGACTTCGTCACGACGGCGCAGGGCGAAGGATTCGTCATCAACAGTGTCGGCGGCGCCGCACCATCTTGCGGATCAGGCTGCAGCGGCTGCGGCGACTGACAGCAGCATGTTCCCCTACCAGCGGCCGAGAAGACTCAGGAAGAACCGGACCATCCGGAGGATGGTGAGCGAGACCGCGCTCACTCCGGATGATTTCATCTATCCCCTCTTCGTCACGTACGGAAAAAACGTCCGAAAGGCGCTCAAATCCATGCCCGGCTGCTACCAGGAATCGGTTGACATGGCGGTCAGACATGCGAAGGAAGTGTATGCCCTCGGCATTCCCGCCATCATCCTCTTCGGCATTCCTGAACATAAGGACGAGACAGGATCAAGCGCCTTTGATCCCCATGGCGTTGTCCAGAAAGCCATCAGGGTTATCAAGAACAAAGTGCCGGAGCTGTATGTGATCACGGACGTCTGCATGTGCGAATACACGAGTCACGGTCATTGCGGCATCGTGAAGGACGGCGACGTACTGAACGACCCCACCCTTCAACTGCTGGCAAAAGAGGCGGTATCGCATGCCAAGGCAGGTGCTGATATGGTCGCTCCGTCCGACATGATGGACAACAGAGTCGAAGCCATACGTATCGCGCTCGATGAGGAGGGCTTTCCCGAAGTCCCGATCATGAGTTATGCCGCAAAATATGCCTCGGCGTTTTACGGACCATTCCGGGAAGCTGCCGAGTCAACTCCCCAGTTCGGCGATCGGCGCACCTATCAGATGGACCCTGCCAATAGGAGGGAGGCGCTCAAGGAAGTTGCCCTTGATATCGAAGAAGGCGCTGACATCGTGATGGTCAAGCCTGCCATGACCTATCTCGACATCATCTCCGACGTCAAGGAAAGTTTCGATGTCCCCGTAGCCGCCTATAATGTCAGTGGCGAATACTCCTGCATCAAGGCAGCCGGAAGGCTCGGCTGGATTGATGAAGAGCGCGCCATGATGGAACTGCTCACATCTATTAAGCGTGCGGGGGCCGACTTGATTCTCACCTATTTTGCCAAAGATGCGGCAAAGCTCCTGAACAGATAACTCTGCCTGGAAGGCTGTTGGCAATTGCCGAAGGTCTTTGGGGAAAATCACGTGCGTTCAGTCATGGGGGTCATCGAGCCGGCCCTGACCATGATCCTGTTCGATAAGGTGCCCTGAGGGGGGACTCCAGGGAAAGAGTTCTGCACTACGCCTTTCCGAGTCCTTCAGCAGACAGAAACTTGATGCCGACGTGGTACCTGTTGCCTGAAGGAAGTTTCTTGCTCCACTTCACGATGCCGCTCTTATCTTTTAATCCGCTTCTGAACATCAGGATTGCGTTGGTCTCAACGGGATAGTCGGTCTGCATGCATGCGCCTGCTTCACTGATGTTGTCTACCGTGGCCTTGAATACGGTATTTTTCGCCTCCCGGATATGCAGGCTGGCCACGCAGCTGAATGGTTCTTTCAGGGTTATCCTCTCATGCTTTCTCCGTTCTTTCTTGAATTCAGTCCTTATCCTTCCCCCGTAGTTGTCATAGGTTTCAGGGTCATTTTTCTTCAAACAGTCCGGGCATATGCCATGCGTGAAGGAGGCATCGGAGTGTTCCTCCACATAAGTCTCCACTTTTTTCCAATAGCCGTTGTCATCACGGACTTTCTTGCACCAGGCGCACATCGGCAGCAATCCCCGCAACAGCTTTATCTTGGCCAGGGCATCCTGAAGCTCGTGAATCAGCACCTGCTGCTTCTGCTCAGCCAGCTTCCGATCGCTGATGTCCTCGATCATGCTGAGCGCATAGACTATTTCCTCCCGCTCGTTCCGCAATGCCGTCGTGATAGTGTTTGCCCAGAGTATTTCTCCATTATTCTTTACGAAGCGAGTTTCGAGCTGATACAGCGGGATTTCCCCTTTCATCAGCTGCCGAATATGGTCCGCAGTCTTCTTTCTGTCTCCTCGATGGGTGATATCAATAAGTCTGCGCCCTTCCAATGTCCGATCGGTGAACCTCAGCATGTCATGAAGCGCTTTGTTTGCGCTGAGTATGGTATCTCCCGGCTTCAGAACGACCATGCCGAGCGGTCCATCCTCAAAGATCCTCCGGAAACGTTCCTCGCTCTCCTTGAGCCTGGTCTCCGCAAGTTTGCGCCTGAAGATGTCCGTCTGGAGCTCCTTGTTCACCTTCGACAGCTCTGCGGTACGCTCCGTGATCAGATCCTCAAGATGTTCCCGGTAGCTTCTGAGCGTCTTTTCCGTCTGCTTGCGTTCCGTGATGTCGTGCCAGATCGCCTGAAAAACCCTCCGGCCGTCAAGATTCACAACGTGCGTGCTGACATGCATATCCCGCACTCTCCCGTCCTTGCTCCTGTGCTTGACCTCAACTACAGACTTGCCCTTCCTCAGCACTTCGCGCATGTTGGCCCGGATCTCAGTCGGGCTCTGGAACGGGTTTATGTCGAAAATATTAAGCTTTGCAAACTCTTCTCGCGAATAGCCATGGTCCTGGTGGGCAGTTTGATTGAATTCGATTATCTTTCCTCGGGTATCTATAATCACGATACCGTAGGGCGATTGTTCGAATATGGAACGAAAACGCACCTCTGCTTCGTCGTTCTTGAAATCGACCATATTCGGCTGTTCCTTGAGCGTAAACCCCTCGCGTACTACTTTTTTATTCATCAAAAAAGAAAAAGGTGAAGCGTGCTCTCAGCGCAAAAGAAAATCCCCGAAGATCATGGTGAGTAGTTTTGGTAATCCCCTGACTGCGAGGCTACCCTCCATGCCTCATGAGTCGTCATTAGAGAAGCAATCCCTATGCCAAAATTATGCTGTTATTGCGAGATAGCATTATCATAAAATATCAAATGCTTACAGGCACAATCCCCTCATACTCCATGCTTCTTGTTTCTCCTTTATCCGCAAAATAACCATGTATATGGTGAAATTCCCCAGTCATAACAAGGCATAGCTCCCCTACTCGCCGGTGAAATAGTGCTGGAACCCCTACCCCTTCGCAAGTGGCCACGACATCTCTGGGCTAATCATGACTCGATATGGTGACTGTGCCATGCAATGACATGTCCGCAAGCGAGGAAGCATGCCTGTTTTTGTTGGTGTTTCTGCAACCATAGGACGCTGAATGACCATTTTGAAGGCCTCGTTGCATTATTTCCTGTTGCTTCAACAGTGCTGCGGTGCACTGCAAAGCCGCTCCCGGCAATATTTAGATA
>DKBH01000081.1 GCA_002451165.1 Nitrospiraceae bacterium UBA6905 | reverse complement strand
TGCCTTTTTTATAACATCTCTTGCAGTCTTGTCAACCATGCGCGCGGCGGTCTCAGGGCGGGCAGCACGGATGGCACGCATATTGGCGTCCAGCACCACTGAGTACACTTCGATCTTTTTCCCGATATCCCTTCCGCCCTGCATCAGAAAGGTCCTCGTCATGTCGGAGAAATATCCCTCAGCCTCGCCTGCCCAGTCGAACATCACCAAATCTCCCGGGCTGATCCTCGTATCAGTCGGCCTCGCATGCGGCAAAGCAGAGTTGTTACCCGCTGCCACAATGATATCGAATGGAATCACGGCACATCCCTGCTGTTTCAAAGCCGCCTCAAGATGCAGGGCAAGATGTCGCTCCGATACCCCTGCCCTGATGTGTGGCTTTACATTAAGAAACGCCTTCTCTGCCCGCTCAACCGCCTTACGGATCATCTTGATCTCGATACCGGACTTNNCGCCGCCGCAATTCTTCGATCAGGTTCGTAACGGCCTTCACCTTCATACCTTTCTTGAGAAGGGCCTTATAGAAGGCGTAGGATACGGAAGCCTCAAAGCCGAGCGTCCTGATGCCGACAGCCTTTGCCGTCTCAATAATCTCTTTCGGCCGTTCATACTGTTCGATGATGATGTCGAAGCCCCTGACCTCTCGCTTCGACTGCTCGTCATAGCGAGGATCGGTAAAGAAGACTCTTGCCGTACCAGCAAGCAGAATACAGGCTGATGAGCCAGTAAATCCGGTAAGGTAGCGTACATTCCGGATCTGGGATATGAGCATGCCGTCGATCCCTCTTGCCGCAAGGGATCGGGTCACTGCAAGAATGTGCTTCATCTATTCAGGATTTTCGGGCTCGCCTGAACAGCAAGGAGATATCCTTCAGCGCCGAGGCCGCTTATCTGGCCCGTTACTACCCCTGAGATATAGGACGTTCTCCTGAATTCCTCCCGTTTATGGATATTGGAGAGATGCACCTCGATCGCCGGCCTGTCCACTGCGGCTATGGCATCCCGGATTGCTACGCTGGTATGCGTATAGGCTGCAGGGTTTATGATCAGGACGTCGTATACCTCCTGCTGAATGGCATCAACGATATCCCCTTCGCTGTTCGACTGGAATATCGCGGCTTCGATTCCCAGTTCCGCTGCCAGAGCCTGAATCCGCCGGTTGATCTCGCTGAGCGTCATGCTGCCGTAGATATCCGGTTCACGTTGGCCGAGAAGGTTAAGATTGGGGCCGTGGATGACAAGGATCTTCATGGTGCGCTCTCCTGGATTCGAACTTCCGTGCCGCTGCTCCGGCAGCGGTCAAAATTCGCTCACTATGTTGGGAACGGTCGCTTTCAGAATATAGCGCCCTTTTCCATAGTTGCCTTCCGGCTTTATGACAAGGGCGAGGTAATATCCATCGTTAATCTTCCGCATGATGATCCCGCAGGTATCGGAGATGATCGAGAACTCACGCGCCTCACCAAGCCGGAGATTTTCCGCTGCATAGCCGATGTCCCTGATCATGGCAGAGGCCTCAGCGCCGAGTCCGGTAAGGTCGATAAGCTTCTCCTGGACATATTCCACCACGGGAATGCCGTCAGAAGCAATGATCATGGCCGAGACAGCGCCGTCAACCTTTTCAACCGTTTCTTTAAGAACGTCCGAGAAATTCATCGCGTCTCTTCTGTATCCCTTCCAGGAACGCGTCCAGTTTCACTATGAGTTCTTCTTTGTCCCTTCCCAGAAGTTTCAGAAGTGCCCTCAGTTCATTGATCCGCTGGAGAACGACTTTATTATCCGGCGCTGCAGCAAAGCATCTTCGGTATATTCCCATGGCATCGGAATATCGTTCTTCCGCGATGCAGCGCTCAGCATCCTCAAGGCGTGCGCCGGTAGATTCCCGCCGCAGCATAGCCACATCCGCCTCCGGGAGTTCTTCCCTGACATCGGCAGCCGGCCCCGCATGTTCAATCTCCGCATCGACGTCGACCGATGGGGGAATCTCTTCATGACCACCCTCGGTAGCTACATCACCGAAGGTAAAATCCTCTTCGGCCACATCCGGCGTTTCGTCCTTGATCGTGATCTCATGCACAGGCTGCTCTTCCACACGAGCCTCCGGCTCAGCGTCATTATGCAATGCATCTTTATCGCCAAAGAGCGGTGCCTTGAATGCGGTCAACTCTTCTTCAACATGTTCTGCTTGCACCTCTTCAACTTCGCTGACGGTCTCTTCGCCCCTCTGCCCATGCGAAACAGACTCTGAGCGTGTTTCTTCCGGCATCCTCAGTTCATAGTGCGTTTCTGCTGCAGCGGCCTGATCCTGCTCGCTGCCCGGAATAGCTCCCGACTCCAGGGCCTTGAGACTGATCAGTGTTTCTTCATCCATGGGGTTGAGCCTGAGGATCGCCTGCAATACGGTTATCGCGCGCCCTTTGTCGCCCGTGTCGCGGTAAATCTCTGCAAGTTTTTTGTGGGCGAAAAGATTGTCAGGCACGGAAGCAATGACATTCTCGAATTCCGCCCTCGCCTCGAGAAGCATGCCTTTTTCATAATAGATTTTGCCGAGAAGAACGCGAGCGCTCGTGTACGCCGGATGCTTTTCCAGACCTGCATTCAGGACTTCTATAGCTGCATCCAACAAGCTCTCTTTTCTGTATTCTTCGGCGAGGGGAAGAAAAAGCTTTGAATTGGGGTCTTTTTCAAATTTTTCTTTAAGTTTTTCTATATCTTTAAGTGCCATAAGGTATCAATTTTTAGCAAAACAGGGGAATAATGTCAAGTTTTGATTTCAAGATAACGGTCGAGAATTGCATCTGCGATCTCGTCCTTGCTCCGCAACCCCGTCTTTGCAGAACCCTTTCGGTCAAAGATCACGACATTGTTCGTGTCCGTCTCAAAACCGGCACCTTCTTCCGTAACGTCATTGAAGATGATCATGTCCATGTTCTTCCGCTGCATCTTCTGTTTTGCACGTTCTTGGTTCCCGCCCGTCTCCGCAGCAAATCCGATGATAAACGGCCTCTTTTTCTGTGCTGCTACGCTGGCGATGATGTCTTCCGTCCGGTCCATTGCAAGAGAATTCATAGCACCCTTATCCACCTTGATCCCGGCCTGCTGGCGCGGTCTGAAGTCGGCAACTGCCGCTGCCATGATAAGGACTGTGGCACCCTTCTTGGTTTCTTCTTTCACTGTACGGAGCATCTCGGCAGCGCTATCAGTCTGTTTGAGCACTACGCCCCATGGCCTTTTAAGCGCAGTCGGTCCGCTGATGAGTACAACCTCAGCCCCTCGTTTCCGCGCTGCCCGAGCAATGCTGAACCCCATTTTCCCCGAAGACCTATTGGAGAGGAAACGGATAGGATCAAGATGCTCACGTGTCGGTCCAGCCGTAACAACGATCTTATGTCCCCTCAGATCCTGCGGAGTCACTGCCGCGACAACCGCATCGACAATGTCCGACACCTCTGCAAGTCTTCCCGTTCCCTCCTCACCGCAGGCAAGGGAACCGCTTTCGGGTCCCACCTGCCGTATACCGAGCGAAAGCAGCCTCTTCAGATTCTCCTGAAACAAGGGATGTTCATACATTCTTTCGTTCATTGCAGGCGCAATGACTACGGGACCGCGAAAAGCTATGAATGCCGTGGAAAGGATGTCGTCGGCAATGCCGTTGGCAAGCTTTGCAATGATATTGGCCGTCGCAGGTGCTATAACCATGGCATCCGCCTGCGCCGGCAGAGATATATGTTTCAGCGGCTCCTGAAACACCGAGGTATAGACCGTGTTCTGGGACGCAACCTGAAGTGAAAGCGGGGTAATGAACTTGAGGGCTGCCTCAGTCATCATGACCGTTACCGAGGAGCCATCATCCTTCAGCCTTCTGACGAGGTCCGCAGCCTTATATGCGGCGATACCTCCCGAAACGCCGAGGAGTACTGATTTATTCGTCAGCCTCTTCAGCTTCTGTTTCCTTCTTGTTGCCGAAGAGTTCCTCAAAAGCCTTCTTGTCGAGGTTCTCCTTTTCATGGAGATAGACCTTCAGGTCTTTTTCGAGCTCGCTCAGATCCTCGCCTGCACCCATCTTCTTGCTCTCCTCGAGGAGTCTGCGGTAGTCGTACTTACTCGCTTTTTCTTTCGCGAGCCTCGCGTCCTCACCGGTAAGATATTCGAGCTTGTCCTGCAGTGCCTCTTCAATGGCTATCGTCGTCACTTTCTTCGCTTTCGTCGCCACTTTCGGCGTAGCGCCGTAAGCCAGCTCCTTTGCCCTTTGGGCCGCCATCATAACGAGCCTGAATTTACCGTCTATCTTTTGATGATCAATCTCTGCCGGCAGGGAAATAAGATCCATACGCTGCTACCTCCTGATGATATTCTTCTCTATCCATGCTGAATCCTTCTTGTCGCTCCGTTGCCGTTCTGCCAGGATAATGGCCTCAAACTTCCTGAGGGAACTGTTCAGCAAGTCGTTTATGATAACATAATCGTACATTTTATACTCTCGGATCTCCTCGACAGCACGCTTCAGACGCCGTTCCCTGTCCTCCGGGGTATTACTCATCCTTTTTTCCAGTCTCTTCCTCAGCTCTGTCATGGAAGGAGGCATGATAAAGATAAAGACACCGTCTCCGCCGTAGGTCTTCTTAATCTGTCGGGCACCCTGGGTATCGATATCAAGGATGACGTCATCTCCAGAAGCGATGATTTTCTCAAGGCGTTTCCTTGACGTGCCGTAGAGATTGCCGTGCACTTCCGCCCATTCCACGAACTCGCCGCGCATGATCATGTTCCGGAATCTCTTTTCCGAGATGAAGCAGTAATCCTCGCCGTCAACCTCTTCCTGCCGGGCCGATCGCGTGGTGAATGAAACCGAGGTCTTCAGATCGTCGAGCGTCTCCGAGATCTTCTTGCAGATCGTGGTCTTTCCCGCTCCAGAAGGGGCAGATACGATAACGAGCGTGCCCCGCCCCCTATGCTTCCTCGTCGTCACTGCCGCCTTTACCTTCCAGGAACCGCTGGGTGATCGTCTCTGCCTGGAGCGCCGAGAGGATAATATGATTACTGTCGGTAATGATGATGGATCGCGTACGTCTTCCCTGCGTTGCATCCACAAGCCTGCCGATCTTCTTCGCCTCCTCGCGCATGCGCTTCATAGGCGCTGAACCGGGCGTGACAATGGCCACAACCTTTGACGATGCAACAACATTTCCAAAGCCAATATTGACGAGCACTGAACTGAAGTCACCTTTCTTCATCGCACCCTCTCACTAAGGCGGGAACTGCGCGGGCAAAGAAGTTATTGCCCTGCCACGGACCCAACCTGCGCATTGTTACTGAAGATTCTGAACCTGCTCCCTGACCTTTTCTATCTCCGTCTTCATGTCCACCGCGAGCTTCGAAACCTTGAAATCAGCCGATTTTGCGGACATGGTGTTCACTTCGCGGTTCAATTCCTGAACCAGAAAATCCAGTTTCCTGCCTATTATACCATCACTGTCGAGTACTTCTCTGAACTGTTGGATATGGCAGCCGAATCGCGCGATCTCTTCCGTAATGTCGGCCTTGCCTGCCAAGACCGCAATCTCTTGATGCATCCTTGCAGGATCTATCTCGCCATTCTCCAGAAGGGACATCAATCGTTCCTTCATCCGCGCTGCCGCCTCAGGAGCTGCCTGTGCGCTCTGCGTCCGCATCTCGCCGTTCATAGCTGCAAGCGCATCGATTATCCTTCGAATCTCCCGGACCAGCAGCAGCCCCTCCCTGCTTCGCATGCGGGAAAGGTTTTCAACCGCCTCCTCAAAAACCTTCTTGATCGCCGCTACGTCATAGGAAATATCCGGCTCCATAAACAGGTCACGGAAACTGGCGATGCTGTTGATATCCAACTGCCCAGGAATCGCGAATTCCTCCTGCAAGCATCTCAAAGAACTGAGTATCCTGCCCGCGATCTCCTTGTTCAGCTTGATATCAACTGCAGCGTCTCCTGATAAAGAAATAGTGACATCGAACTTGCCTCTGACGAAACGCTCCCGAAGGACGTTTCTGAAGCTTATCTCATGCTGGTTCAAAAATGAAGGGGACTTGACAGAGATGTCGAGAAACCGCTGGTTCAGGGACCGGATCTCCACCCTGCAGCCCGAATCCTCAGCACTGCCAAACCCTGTCATACTCTCTGCCATAGCGATTTAACTATAAAACAGCCCGCCGCAGAAGGTCAAATAGAGTTATAAGGTATCGTAATATCTAAAATATATGGAAAATTCAGGATTAAATACTATAGAATGTAACTTCATTTCACCCCGGGGAGGATATTATGGCAGAAACAGTCGAAATCAGATGGCATGGGAGAGGTGGGCAAGGGACGGTCACCGCAGCGAAGGTGCTGGCAGACGCCTGCCTGAGCGGTGGAAGACACGTACAGGCCTTTCCCGAATACGGACCTGAACGGGCCGGCGCCCCGCTGCGGGCGTATAACCGCGTTGCTTCCAAGGAGCTCAGGATGCACTGCCCCGTTCTCGAACCTGACGTTGTGACCGTTGTTGACGCAACGCTCCTTGACAGCATCAATGTTGCGGAAGGCGCCAAGGAAAATACGGCATTTGTCATAAACACGTCAAAAAGTCCCGGCGAAGTGCGAGCCAAGCTGAACGCCGGTCCAAAGCAGCGGGTTGTAACGGTCGACGCGACGAAGATAGCTCTTGACTGCTTCGGTCGGGCAATGCCGAACTCCCCCATGCTCGGTGCGGTATGCAAGGTGACCGGGCTGATATCAATCGATCACCTGCTTGAGGACGTCAGGAAGAGTTTCGGCAAGAAATTCTCCCAAAAGATCATCGACGGCAACCTCGAGGCAACAAAAAGAGGATATGAGGAGGTAAAAGAAGGATGAAGGCAAAGGGATGGAAAGACCTGCCGCCGGGAGCTGTCGTGCTCGAGGGCGGCAGTGCGGCAAGATTCAAAACAGGCTCCTGGCGGGCCTTCAGACCGGTATGGAAGGAAGAGAACTGCATCCAGTGTCTCTTCTGCTGGATCTACTGCCCTGACATGTCAGTACCGGTCAATGACGGCAAGCGCGGTGAGTTCGACTATAACTATTGCAAGGGATGCGGTATCTGCGCCCTGGAATGTCCCGGCAAGAAGGGCCAGAAAGCCATTGTGATGGTAGAGGAGGGCAAATAGATGGCGAAGGTCGTAGCAGTAACCGGAAACGAGGCCTGCGCGAATGCGCTACGCCAGGTCAACCCCGACGTCTGCGGCATATATCCGATCACGCCCCAGACGGACATGATGCAGCGGTTCGCATCATACATCGCCGACGGCAAGGTGGATACGGAATCGATCTTGGTCGAGAGCGAGCACAGCTCCATGTCTGCCTGCATCGGCGCATCAGCAGCCGGCGGCAGGGTCGTGACAGCCACCTCGTCACAGGGTCTTGCGTTGATGTGGGAAATGCTCCATATTGCATCGTCAGACAGGCTTCCGATCATCATGCCCGTTGTCAACCGCGCGCTCTCCGGGCCGCTGAACATCCACGGCGACCATTCAGACGCCATGGGCGCCCGTGACACCGGATGGATCCAGATATGGTCGGAGAACGGCCAGGAAGCCTACGATAATACCATCCAGGCCTTCAGGATCGGTGAACACATGGACATCAGGCTGCCGGTAATGGTCTGTCTTGACGGCTTCATCATCAGTCACTCGATCGAGCGGATGGAATACCTGGAAGATCAGGAGGTCAGGGACTTTGTCGGCCCGTTCAAGAATTTTCTGCCGCTCCTCGACATCGACAAGCCAAAGAGCTACGGCCCACTCATCCTGACGGATCTGTATCATGAATACAAACGTGCGCAGCACGAGGTCATGACGAAGGTAAAAGATGTAGTGCTCGATGTGGCGAAAGATTTCGAGAAGCTGAGCGGAAGGAAATATGGCATCTTCGAGACCTACCGGCTTGAGGACGCTGATATCGCCATCGTCATCCTGAACTCTGCTGCGGGAACGACCAAGGATGTCATCGACGAGTTCAGGGATAAGGGCATCAAGGCCGGGCTGCTGAAGCCACGGCTCTTCAGACCCTTTCCCTTCGACGAGATAGCGGAGGCCTTAAAGCACCTTAAGGCGGTCTGTGTCATGGACAGGGCTGACTCATTCGGCAGCTACGGTCCGCTCTTCATGGAAGTGGCCTCGGCGCTCTATCCGCTGGAAAAAAAGCCGCTTCTCATGAACAAAATCTATGGACTCGGCGGGAGGGACTATCTCCCTTCCCATGCAGCCCAGGTGATCTCCGAACTGCATGAGTCCGCCAAGAGCGACAGGATCAACACACGCAAAGAATACATAGGAGTGAGGGAATAACATGGCGACACCACTTACCTTAAAAGAGCTTTCCAAGAAAGAAGACCGCTTCACGCACGGTCACCGCATGTGTTCGGGATGCGGCGCCCCGATCGTTGTGAAGATAGCCCTAATGGCGACGGACTATCCAGTCGTGGTCTCCAACGCAACCGGATGCCTTGAGGTCTCATCCTGTATCTCAGAATTCACCGCATGGAATGTACCCTGGATACATACGGCCTTTGAAAACGCGGCAGCCACCATCTCCGGCGTGGAGACGATGTACCGTTCTCTCAAAAAGCAGGGCAAGATGAACCAGGAAGTGAAGTTCATTGCCTTTGGCGGTGACGGCGGCACTTATGACATCGGATTCCAGAGCCTTTCCGGCGCCATGGAGCGTGGTCATGACATGATCTACATCTGCTATGACAACGGCGCATACATGAACACCGGCATCCAGCGATCCAGCGCAACGCCGCTCGGTGCTGATACGACCACCTGCCCTGCCGGATCGGTGATACCGGGCAAGCTGCGGTCGCGGAAAAATCTTACGAAAATCATGGCCGCCCATAATATCCCCTACGTTGCCCAGGCATCACCTTCGCACTGGCAGGACCTCGCGAAGAAGATCAGGAAGGCACACGAAATCAAGGGGCCAAAGTTCGTCAATGTGATCGCACCTTGCAACCGGGGCTGGAGATCGAAGACCAATGATGCCATCATGCTGAGCAGGCTCGCAGTAAATACCTGCTACTGGCCGCTGTATGAGATCGAGGACGGCGTGACCAAGATTACCGTCACGCCGAAAGAGAAACTGCCGATCATTGACTTCCTCAAGCCCCAAGGCAGGTTCAAGCATCTTTTCGCACCGGAAAATGAGGGCCTACTTCAGCAAGTGCAGGATGAAATAGACCGGGAGTGGGAAAAATTGCAGAAGGAGGCAAAAACAGATTGATTAAAGCCACTCATTGTGATATTTTCTAAGGTGTTATGAGCTC
>DKBH01000109.1 GCA_002451165.1 Nitrospiraceae bacterium UBA6905 | reverse complement strand
GTCTACGTCTGGCTCCGGTACTATACATTTTCATGAGCAGTGACGTGGTTGACCGGCATGTGAGAGTTTCAGGTGTCAGTTCCGGAGGACCGGCCTAGCGCATGGCGGAGCATCTCCTTCTCGTTGAAGATGAGCAGACCCTGAGGGAGTCGCTGAAACGCGTTTTCGCTCGTGAAGGATATGAGGTCGACGCGGTAGCAGATGCGGAGGACGCGCTGCATGCATTGACTGAACAGTCCTATGACCTCATTTTGACCGATATCATGCTCCCCGGCATTGACGGCATTGAACTCCTCAGGAAGGTCAGGGAGATAGCGCCCGATCAGCTGATCATTGTCATGACTGCCTTCGCTTCTCTCGAGACGGCCATAGAAGCCCTTCGCGGCGGAGCATATGATTACATCACCAAGCCGGTGATCCATGAAGAAGTGAAGCGCATCGTCAGGAATGCCTTCCGCGAGCGGGCACTCAAGTCTGAGAACCAGATCCTGAAGAAGCAGATCGAGGAGCGGTATAATTTTGAACAGATTATTGGGGAGAGCGCTGCCATCAAGAACCTGATTGACGAGGTCAAGAAGATAGCCGATTCGAAAAGTAATGTCATCATCCTCGGTGAGACCGGCACAGGAAAGGAGCTCTTCGCCCGGGCAATACATTTCAACAGTTTACGGCGAGATCGTCCTTTTATCCCGATCAACTGCAGTGCCATACCCGAAAACCTTCTCGAATCAGAATTCTTCGGATATGTGAAAGGGGCCTTTAGCGGAGCTGTTCAGAATAAGCGAGGCCTTTTTGAGGAGGCTGACGGCGGGACACTCTTCCTCGATGAGATCGGCGATCTCGGCACCCAACTCCAGGCTAAACTGCTTCGCGTGATCGATGACCGTGAGATACGCCCGCTCGGCGGCGTTCAGGCAAGAAAGGTCGACATACGGTTCATTACCGCAACGAACCGCGACATTGATGCTGCTGTTTCTATGGGCAGTTTTCGCGAGGATCTCTTTTACCGGATCAATGTCGTGCGGTTTGTTCTGCCGCCGCTGCGGGAGAGGAAGGAGGATATCATTGTACTTGCTGAACACTTCATGTGCAAGTTCGCCCAACAGATCGGAAAAGCCATACAGGGGTTCGACGATGACGTGAAAAAGGTTCTGCTCGGCTACCGTTGGCCGGGCAATGTGCGGGAGCTGCAGAACATCATCGAGCGGGCGGTGCTTCTGGCTGATGCTCCGCATATAACAATCAGCCATCTTCCTGAGGGCATTCGATCCGAAAGCTCCTTTAGTGTCAAGCAGATCGTAAAGATGCTCTCGATCGAAGACTATACCAAGGAATTCATCCTTACCTATCAGGGCAGGTATAACGAACAGCAGATAGCAGACTTCCTCGGTATAACGAGAAAATCCCTCTGGGAAAAAAGAAAAAAGTGGGGTATTCCCCGGCCCTGATCGATTCCCTGCCGAAGATCTCCCTTTCCTCTCCTTTGTGTCTTTTCTTCCGAATGGGTCATCTTTAAATTGTTACTTTTTGTGATGCATGTTACAAAAGGTTAATAACCGTTTTACGCAATCTCAAAGTTGCTTGGCCTGCCTTCTGCCGGTTTTTCTTTTTATGAACTTTTTTTCATTTTTATCAATGTGTTAGCTGTGAGTTCCTTGGACGCCTAGGCAGTTCACAGGATTCCGCACATGGCATATTTCTTGATATCGATTATGCAGCCGATTTCATCGGCGGTCATTTTAGGTGGAACATGACAGAGAGGAGCGAATGGGTGAATTAACGCAGTCCGGATCAATCCGTCCAGTATCATGGCATACTCCCGCATTCATTCGTCTCAGTCTTCCTGCCAGACGATTACCTCTTGCTTATCACTGACACCGTAGAGTTTCTGAAGGGCATACCGCCGTTCCAATTTTTGGAGGAGGGTGCATTGGGGGAGCTTGCGGCGGGTGCCACCCTTGAATTTTATCCTAAGGGCACGCTGATACTAAAGCAAGACGGGCGGCCCAGCGAGTATCTGCGGGTGATCAAGAAGGGCGGGGTCAAAGTATATATCCAGCCCGAGCATGGCGAGGAGATCATCATTGATTACNNGATGGTGGGGCAGGACCGTTCCCGAGCCAATGTCACGGCGATTGAGGACACGATCTGCTATCTTTTTGAGCGCCGGACGATCCAGCGGCTCATCGACACGAACCCGCATTTCACCGAGTACTTTTTCAAGACCTTTCTGACGAAATACATTGACAAGACCTACAAGGAGATGCAGGACAAGAGCCTGTTGTACGGCGGGGGTGAGAAGCTGCTGTTTACGACGCCGGTGGGCGAGATCGCCAATCCTGATGTAGTAACGGCATTGCAGGACATAACGATCAGGGATGCGGCGTCCCTGATGTCGGGCAGGCGGATCAGCTGTCTGGTGCTGGTTGATGCCGAGGGTGCGCCGGTGGGGATCGTAACGGACCGTGATCTCCGGGACAAGGTAGTTGCCAAGGGCCGGGATGTTGACAGTCCGATCAACCGGATCATGAGCGTATCGCTGATCAAGAGCGATGTTCGGGACTACTGTTTCGAGGCTCTTTTGAAGATGGTGCGCTACAACATCCATCACCTGCTGGTTGTTGATGAGGGCAAGCTTCGGGGGATCATCACCAACCATGACCTGATGATGATTCAGGGTACCTCGCCCATATCGGTTGCCAAGGATATCGAGGCACAGCAGACGATTGACGGGCTGGTGGGGGCGTCGCAGAAGATCAACCGGATCGTGGGGCTTCTGTTGAAAGAGGGGGCAAAGGCCGCCAACATCACACGGATTATCAGTGAGATCAATGACCGGATGCTCAAGAAGATCCTCTGGTTGGCAGAGCGGACCTTTGGGCAGCCGCCGGTACCGTACTGCTGGATCGTCATGGGCAGTGAAGGCAGGAAGGAGCAGACTTTCAAGACCGACCAGGACAACGCCCTTATCTATGATGATCCGACGACCCCTGAGGAAGAGCACCTGGTCACGGAGTATTTCGCCAACTTTTCGGTCTTCATGCGGGACGCCCTGCTGCAGTGCGGATTTCCGCTCTGCCCGGGCAACTACATGGCGAGCAACCCTATGTGGCGTCAGCCCTTGAGCATCTGGAAGGAGTACTTTAGCAACTGGATCAAGACGCCGACGACTGATGCCATCCTTTTTTCGGCGATTCTGTTTGATTTCCGGCCGATCCATGGCGACATCACCCTGGCGGAGCGTCTGCGGGCGCATCTTACGCAGTTGGCGGTCAATGAGGACATCTTCCTGCGGAACCTTGCCGACATGGCGATCAAGCTTCGGCCGCCGCTGGGGTTTTTCCGGACCTTTGTGGTCGAAAAGAGCGGCGAGCACAAAGACGCCCTGAACCTCAAGTTCAAATGCATTGCCCCGATCGTAGACATTGCGCGGCTGTACAGTCTTGCTGCCGGGGTGACCGAGGTAGGGACTCTTGAGCGGATAGCGGCCCTCAAGAGGCTGCCCGGGGCCATGGCCGAGTATGGTGATGATCTTGAGCAGGCATTTGAGTTTCTCAGTCTGCTGCGGATCCATCACCAGTATGACCAGCTGGAGGCGGGGCTTGAGCCGGACAACTTCATCAACCCTGACAAACTGAGCAATCTTGAGAAAAAGACCTTTAAGGAGGTCTGCCAGCTCATCTCGCGGGTACAGGACTCCTTGGTAAAGCAGTACTTTCCGGGGACGACGCTATGACGCTGGCGATGGAAATCTTTCTGGGCCGGCGGCGGCAGGAAGCGCGCAGAGTACCGAGCAAGGCTCTGGAGGACTCCCTGGACGCTCTGAAGGACTCCTATGACCTGCTTGGTTTGATGATCGAAGATGCCCGGTTCGTGGTCTTTGACACCGAGCTTACAGGGCTGAAGCTCCGGAAGGACTCGATCGTCTCGATCGGGGCGGTCAAGATGGTGGGGGGAAGGATACACCTTGGCGACTACTTCTACCGGCTGGTCAGGCCCGAGACCGCCCTGACCGGCAGAAGCGTACTCATCCATGAGATAACGCCGGAAGAGGTCTCGACATGTCCGGACATCGAGACCCTGCTTCCGGAGTTCATTGAGTTTTGCCGGGACAGCGTCCTGGTGGGGCATTTCGTCTCTGTAGACCTCGGGTTTGTGAACAAGGAGCTCAAGCGGCTGTACAACAGGACCCTGCAGAGCCCGGCGGTCGATACGCAGCGGATCTACCGGTGGCTTGCGCAGCAGCGGGAAAACGGCTGTGCATACCATGAGGGAAGGATCGAGGAGCTGGACCTGGCGAGCCTTGCCGGCAGGTACCGGATCCCGATGGGCAGGGCGCATAACGCACTGGATGACGCCTATATGACGGCGCAGCTGTTTCAGCGGTTTCTGGCAGAGTTGCCGGGGGCCGGCATCCGCACGGTTGCCGACCTGATACGGATAGGAAGGCTGTAGACAAAGGAGGTGATGGCTATAGGGGAGGGCCAGGGAAAGACGTACCAGGACAGCGGGCAGGTCATTGACCTGCACCGTAAGACAGTAAAACCATTACAAGGAGGAAACACATGACGCAGCAAAGAGATCTGAAGGCGTACTGGAGTGCGAACATAACCTATGTTCTGATTCTCCTGACTGTATGGTTCTTCGTATCCTATGTATTTGGGATCATTTTTGCCGATCAGCTGGATTCGATCAAGATCGGGGGGTTCCCCCTGGGCTTCTGGTTTGCAAACCAGGGCTCCGAGGTGATCTTCGTTCTGCTGATCCTCATCTACGTCAAGCTGATGAACGCGCTGGATATCAAATTCGATGTCCATGAACAGTAAGACCAAAAAACAAGAGAAAAGGAGAACTACATGGGTATATTAGCATGGACATGGGTTATTGTCGGACTTTCCTTTGCCCTGTATATCGGCATCGCATTCTGGGCAAAGGCAAAAAGCACAGGTGAGTTTTACGTTGCAGCAAAGCAGGTCCATCCGGTGCTCAACGGCATGGCAACGGGTGCTGACTGGATGTCTGCGGCATCGTTCATCTCGATGGCAGGCCTGATATCGTTTCTCGGCAGGGACGGCTCCATGTATCTTATGGGCTGGACCGGCGGCTACGTGCTTCTGGCGATGCTGCTTGCCCCGTACCTCAGGAAGTACGGCAA